>CAZADL010000018.1:0-13198 GCA_964483915.1 uncultured Candidatus Saccharibacteria bacterium
CCAGTTTATCAAGGGGCCATGGAGGTCCGGCGAGGATGAATTCGCAAAGCGGTTTGTGATGAGCGATTCGCGATTAGCGATTCGGAAAATGGGGCTTGGGTTCGTCGGCATCATGGGAGACAAACTTCCCATTGAAGACCATCGGGCCTCAGCCCGGAAAGCGCTTGACGCTTTTATCGCGGAAAGGGAATTAAAGAAATGGCACTTGATCGTCCTTGATGAAATTAATGTCGCTGTCTCGCTCGGGCTCCTCACCGTTCAAGAAGTGCTCGACGCGGTACGTGATTTTCCGGAAGACCGCCTCCTTGTTCTCTCCGGCCGTAACGCGCCGCAAGAATTGATTGACTGCGCCGATCTCGCAACCGAGATGCGCGAGCTAAAACATCCGTTTCAAAACGGAAAACAGGGAAAAGCAACGATAGAGTTCTGATGATTCGTAGAGATAAAAAACGGCCCGTGGGAGGCCGTTTTTTGCGCACGATCATGCTCACACCATTGGCTTTGCCGCCGCACCGCTCGTGCACGTCTTGCAGTTTTTGGTATGCGTGAAGATCTCAATAATCGCCGCTATGCCGACGAGAATATAGATAATCTTCGAGACCATGCTTCCTGCGCCGAAAATCGAATCTATCAGATTCCAGTTAAATGCGACCAAAAGCCAATTCAGGCCTCCGATCGCGATAAGAATAAACGAAACGATATGAACTACCTTCATAATGGTTGTTATAAAGAAAGCCGAACTTTCTCGACCTTTACCCTTGTTCTCATTATAGCAAACCTGACGCGCGAGAGCCGCTATATCTGTTTTATCTTGAATGGCTTGATAATCGCGTAAAAATCATCCTGCTCAAGTGTCTCCTTCTCAATAAGAGTGCTCGCGATCTTTTTGAGCGCGGCTTTGTGGGTTTTCAATATCTTTTCCGCGGTCGCGTAAGCATGCGTCAAGAAGCTCTTCACTTGAGCGTCGATTTCCGCCGCCACTTTTTCAGAATAATCACGCTCCGTCGCGAGATCGCGGCCGAGGAAAAGCATGTCCTCGTTCTTGCCAAAAGAAATCGGTCCCATGTCACTCATACCGTATTTTGTGACAAGCAACCGCGCGACTTCAGATGCCTGTTTCAGATCGTTTGATGCGCCCGTTGAGACATCGCCGAACGTAAGCTTCTCGGAAGCATACCCGCCCATCATCATGGCAAGGTCGGCGAGGAATTGTGTGCGGGTTTTCAAATGCCGATCTTCCGACGGCAATTTCATGGTATACCCGCCGGCGTAGCCACGGCTGATGATGGAAACTTTCCGGATCGGATCTGCTTCCTTGAGGGCCGCGGCAACGAGCGCGTGGCCTCCTTCATGATATGCCGTCATTTCTTTTTCTTTCTGCGAAATCACGCGACTTTTCCGTTCCGGCCCAAGCAATACTTTGTCGGCAGCGTTGAAAAGATTGTCCTGCCCAATTTCTTTTTTATTGTCCCGCGCGGCGATGAGCGCGCCCTCGTTCATTAAATTCGCAAGGTCGGCGCCGGAGAACCCTGGCGTTCGCACCGCAACCTTTCGCAAGTCGACGCCCTTCTCGAGTACTTTACCAACGGCATGGATCTTGAGAATTGATTCCCGATCGTTCAAATCAGGAAGATCAAGCACAACACGGCGATCGAATCGTCCCGGACGCATGAGTGCGGGATCCAAAATATCAGGACGATTCGTGGCGGCAAGGACAATGACGCGCGTGTCGCGGTCAAAGCCATCCATTTCCACAAGAATTTGATTCAGGGTCTGCTCGCGTTCGTCGTTTCCGCCGCCGAGTCCCGCGCCGCGCTGGCGTCCGACCGCGTCGATCTCATCGATGAACAAAATTGCCGGTGCGGCGC
Organism: uncultured Candidatus Saccharibacteria bacterium; assembly: GCA_964483915.1. Lineage (GTDB taxonomy): Bacteria > Patescibacteriota > Minisyncoccia > UBA6257 > 2-01-FULL-56-20 > CAJAQL01. The sequence continues at coordinate 1,869 of CAZADL010000018.1, forward strand.
GTTTCGCCGTCATGAAAGCGTCGCGTGTACGCGAGGCACCGACGCCGACGAACATTTCAACGAATTCCGAAGCTGAAATATAGAAGAACGGCACATTGCTTTCCCCCGCGACCGCGCGGGCGACGAGCGTTTTCCCCGTACCCGGGGGACCCATGAGCAAAATTCCCCGCGGGATCCGCGCGCCAAGGTCAAGAAACTTTTTAGGATTTTTTAAGAAATCGACGACTTCGATAAGTTCTTCCTTCGCTTCTTTGAGGCCCGCGACATCTTTGAAGGTAACGCGATCTTTGAAGGTGGATAGCCGCAGATTGGAGCGGCCGAAGTTGAACGCCTGGTTCGCGCCGGAGCGCGCCGACCGGAACATGAACCAAAAGATTGCCGCGAAAAGAATCAGTGGCAAAAGCGTAGGCAAAAGCAGGCCCGCCCAATAGTCCCATCCTGATTGGTTCTGCACTTCAAGATCAACGCTTGCGAGCGCCGTCGAGCTCACGTTTAAATTTTTGAGCGTTTCCGAAATGCCGCTTTCTACTTCCTTTTGTGCGACAGCTTGCGAACCATCCTTCATTGCAATGGCAAGATTACTGCCGTTCACTTTGATCTGCGTGACCTCGCCCGCATTGATCTTGAGAACCAGCTGGTTCAGGTTCAGCGTCGTGGGCGCCTTTGCTGGCTCGGCAAAAAGCGAGAAGAGGAACGAAACAAAAAGAAGCGTGACAATCGCCCAAAGAATATTTTTCCAGAAACGTGACATAAAAAGATTCTAACAGAATCCGCGGCATAACACAAAAATGAAAAGTGCCCCTCGCTTCGCTCGGGACACTCGATTTGTTCCGCATATCATTGCGGATCAAATCGAGTGCCGAGGGGGAGGGTCGAACTCCCATGGGATTGCTCCCGCAAGGTCCTAAACCTTGTGCGTCTGCCAATTTCGCCACCTCGGCAAAACATCGATTAGTTCTGGATAATTTTATGACCAAATTAAAAATTTAACAAACAAACATGATTATTTTTCTCTGATGCGCTGACCAAAAAGCTCCGCATCGCGCGGAGCCTTTTGAAAAACCTTACAAAATCTTAGCACCCGGTCGTGACGCCGCCCTGGCCGATAATGCTGCCAACCAAGCTCGGGACGGCCTTCGCCAAGATGCCGACGACGATCGCGATCGCCGCGTACAAAAGCGCGTGGCTCGCCGATTTTACCTTTTCCGGATCACCCGCGGCCGTCAAATACTTGAACGCCGCCCAGATGATGAAGATAACCGCCAAAAGGATTAAGAAGTAAAAGAGCCAATTTGTGATCGCGCAGAGCGACGTACCAACCGCATTGATGCTGTTGATTCCCGCGTTCGGCGCCGTCACGGGAGATCCTGGCACCTGGGCCGCCGCCAAGAGCGGTAACGCCAACGACACCACCGGGATCCCGAAATCCAACGCAAACCGTTTTAATTTTTTCATAATGTGATAAATAATAGATAATCGACCTTTCTTCCTGTTTCCTTGAACTTAAGCACCGCCACAGTCGAGCGGAGACGTCATGTTCGACGAGCCGGAGAAAATACTTCCAACAAGATACGGGAACCCTTTTGCAATAAGTCCCACAACCACCGCAACCGCAGCATACGTTAATATTTTGGTTGCCCGATGAACTTTTTCGGTATCGTCGCCAGCCGTAAGATAGGTATACGCCGCCCACATAACCATAATGACTGCGACGGCTATCAATGTCCAAAACATCCAGTCCATAATCGGACAAAAAAGAGATGATCCTAGCTGGTTGGCATTGGAGACGATAACGGGCGCGGAAGTGACTGCGTGCGCAACTCCCGTCGCCACCAAACCAACAAACAAAGAGATTAACGTTGGCTGGGCCGCCAGGCGGATTAATTTTTGTTTCATGAGTTTAAATTTGAGAGCTATTTTTAGCTTCGACCCTTTGTATAGATTATAACATTTTTGTCTTGTAATCAACATTATTGTGGAGGTACCAGACTTGCATTTGTCGCAGAACAGTTATATATAGATTGTCCAAAAATACTTCCCACAAATCCCGGAAATCCTTTTGCAAGGAGCGCGACAACGATACCTATTGCGGCATAAAATATTGTTTTCTTCGCCTTCGTTATCTGTTCCGCGTCGTCCCGTGCGGTAACGTACAAATATCCGGCCCACATTACCATAATGACCGAGACGGCAAGTAATATCCAAAACATCCAGTTCAGGATATTGCATAATCCACCAACTACTCCTGTTGTGTCTGAAATAATTGGCATGTCGGCGAAAACTGGGGCGGCAAAAAGAAACAACGCGACCCCAACGAACGGCGCCGCGGAGATTCTTTGGATAAGGCGAAAAATCGTTTTCATCCTACGAGCCGCCGAAAATGTTTTTGATAAGCGGCGCGATGCTCGAGGCGAAAATGACGACCACGAAACCGACAGCGGCGTAGAGTAAGGTTTTTTTGCCCTTGGAAAATTTTTCAGGATCGCCGGCGGCGGTTATCATCTGGAACCCGCCCCAGACGACCAAAATGCCGCAGATGGGAGCCGCAATCGCGATAAGAAAAAGATTGACGCGATCAAGGACAACGTTTATGTCGGTGGTGTTAAGAGGATTTTGAAGAGTTACATCATCAGCAAAAGCGGCAAGGGCAAAAAGAAAACTGCCAAACCCGACGGCGACTCCAATCCATTTTTTCATGGCATTCATCATGGAATTTATTATACCATAACCATTTATCCGCCAAAAGTGCTCGGCGCGCAGAAACTAAGTCCGAGGTTTTTGTCCGCATAGTCGGGATCAACACTATAGGGCACGCCAATTTGTACTTTCAGTTTACACGCGTCGGTTTTTGAAATTCCGAGTGCCGCCAAAAACGCCGCCTCTGCCTGTGTCCGCACTGCCGCAACCGGTTTTTGCCAAATTCCGATGTTGAAACTGCTATCCGGCACATAGTAAGTAATGTTATAGGCATTGGTTTGCACTATAATAATCGACGTTTGGTCCTGACTGACCTGCGCTGGATTTTTATAAAAATTATTTAGGGTTACCGTTCCTGCTTGCGTGCCAATCTGAAGAGTATTTCCCGTCGGGCGCTCTACGCTGGCACTGGTTGTCGAAACAACAGGTAAGCTTACCGTCGAACTCGGAGATGAGAGAGAAGTATTTTGTCCTTGTCTGGTAGAGAAAACGAACAATGCGACAATCACAACGGCCACCGCGATGATAATTGCAATGGTGATTATTTTTTTCATGATTATTTTTTCATGATTATTTTTTTATATTATAATCCACAACCACCTGTCCACGGGCTTAAATTCGCACCGTTGTTCGATATCGCGCATGCATTTACAATGTTCGCCGTCGGATCCTCGGCGAGCGCGACGCATTGCTTATAAAGAGTTGTGTTGGTAACGTAGGTTGCGTGATTCGTAGCGGTATATTGACCTCCGCCAAATGCTGATTTACACGGCAAGGATTGGCCCGTTTGAGGGTTTATTAGGTTATTGGCAGAAAGATTTATCTGAAAAAGACCGAATGACACGGGGTTTCCATCAGCACCAATATCAACCGTGCTTGGCGCGGCTGGGTTGCCGCCGCTCTCGTGCCCGCAGACGCTTTGCATGGTTTGCGCCACGCTCCCAAAACAACTTAGATTTGCGATATTAGCGCACGGACCAGTGGTAGGGGCTTGACAATTGTTACTGCCACTTCCATTGCCACTTCCACTTCCCCCACTCGGCGCCGCGATATTGATCGCTTGTAGCGTCGGCAGGTTCAGGTTTACGAGATTGGGATTCACGGTGAAGAGAATGAGATAGGCTCCCGCAAGGAGGAGGAGGCCCAAGAGGGCACTCTTGATCCATGCTTTTCCCTCAGATTGTCTCCCGGGGTTTCCCATGGATGCCGCATAGAGAACCCCGCCATAGACGATGGCCCCAAAGACAAGCACCCCGCCGATCATGAGAGCGAAATTATAGAAACCTTGGATGAACGTTCCCGGTCCCGCGCTTGCCGCCATTATGGGCGCCATGCCTGGGACACTAGAACTAATAGTGATGGTCGACTGCGCAAATGCGAAAATCGGCGCGGCGAAAAGAAATGTCAAAAGCGAGAATAGAAAAAATTTTTTCATCGTGCTACGAACCAGGGGATACCACCCTGAGAGGGCATGTTGACGGCGTGTCAGAACTGAAACCGCCGATATTGCTGATTTGCATAAACTTTACCAGAGTCGAGATAAGAAGATAGGCGCACAAGACGATGACGGCGCCGATGACGGCTCCCCACAACGCTTTCTTTGCGGTCCCGAGCAACCCCGGATTTGCGCCGCCCAACATGTACATAATACCGGCAACAATGAGCATAATCGGGAGAATAATCCAGATGGTAAAAGCTATACCGACATAAATATCCGTTTCGGCCGTAAAGACAAGATCGCAGAGGTTTGCGCAGGCGTGGGTGTTTGTGGTTACCATGTCCGAGTTATATATATTGCCCGTGCAGGTTACGAGCGGTCCTTTAAGCGAAGTCGGGCTCCACACGTTCGGTAAAGATTGTGCCGCAGCTAAAAGAGGCAGGGAGAAAAGAGCGAGCGCGGCCGTTGTTAAAATGGTTTTTTTTATCATCTGAATGGATAGGGGTTACGGATGTTGCGCTTGAAACATGAGATTGGTCACGGACGATTGGGCCTGTTCGAGCGCTTGCGCCGCGGTCGCAGAACCGTTAAGCGCGTTTTGGATAGCGGTATTTAAGATGCCGTCGATCGCCGAATCATCGATCTCGTACCATGACCGCGCTGTAAGCGCTTGACTCGCGAAGACAGAAAGGTTCGGGTCGCTTTCAGCGATTGTTATCGCCGAACGCAGAGCCGGCGGATCGCCGGTTGCATCTGTATATATTTTCTCACCGTTCTCATATGCCGTCAAAGTAAGAATGAATTGCCACGCGCCAATGACCGACGGGCTTCCTTTATAAACCGCGAGTCCGTTATATTTCGGATAGGAAACGGAGACGGCCGCACCCGTTGGCTGCGGCACGGCGACAATGCCGACATTCATAAAAGGAGCCTTGGCGCGTATGGCGCTCAAAGCATCATGATAGCCGAAAACGATCGCAACTTGCTTACTCACGAAACTTTGAATATCGTTTCCCATGGCATCGCTCCACGTGTAGTACGGCGACGCGGGATTCGCGAATTGAAGATAAAAATTAAAAGCCGAAACGCCCGCGCTTGTCGAGTCGCCGGCGAATGTTGCGGCCGTGCGGTCGCTCGTTACCATCTGCGTCCCATTCTGAAGCATGAGGAGCGATAGAATGTCGGGTGCTTCCGGAATGCTCGTTTCCGAACCGCCAAGCGCCGCCGCGGCGCGCGTAATCTGGCCTCCCGCTCCGAGAACCTTCAGTTTCTGAACGTCGGTCTCGAAGTCATCCCACGTTGCGGGAGGCGCCGCGATGCCGGCGGAATCAAAAAGATCTTTGTTATAGAACATCGCGAGCGTATCAATGGAGAGCGGTAACGCATAAATACCGGTCGAGGTCGCGGTGGACGTGGTCATAAAATCGTTTTGCACAACCGACGGGAAATCATTTTGCATCTGGAGCGCTCCGAACTGCGAAGCATAGGCCACGGGCAGCTCGGCGAGCGTGGGCTGCCACTTCGGCAAGGACCGGTTCCCGATTTCAAAAACGTCCGGCCCGGTTCCTTGGGCAAGGGCGCGAAGCAGGTTGTTCTCATAGTCGGCCGGGTTGATCTCTGTATAGGTGATCTTCGCGGCAGGATTGTATTGCGTATAATAGGCAATCAAACTATCAAATGTTTTCTTGTCGTCCACGCCCCACACGCTCAAGGTCACCGCCTGAACGGTCGAACTTTTCTTTTGCCCGTTAAAAAATAGAAGCGCGCCGAGCCCGATAATCACAACGGCGCCGATCGCCATGATCGCGATTTGCTGTTGGGTAAGCTTGATCTTCGGCATTTAAGGATATAATAGCACAAAAAGAATAATGTCATCCCGTGCCACGACACGGGATCCATGAAAAGAACATGGATTCCGGCTTTCGCCGGAATGACACAGAGGTTTTATATCACGAGCGTTCCCGCGATGCGGTCTCCCGGTTTCAAATTCATGATACGCACGCCTTGCGCGGCACGGCCGGTCTCACGGATCGTCCCGATCTCCGTTCGGATCATTTGTCCCTTCGCGGAAAGCGCGAATATTTCTTTTTCGCCAACAACCACGTGCGCCGAAATCAAGTTGCCGGTCTTCGGGGTGATCTGGGCAATTTTAATGCCGGAGCCGCCGCGGTGCTGTTTTTTAAACTCGGCAAGTTTTGTTTGTTTTGCAAAACCATTTTCCATAACGGCGAGGAGCTTCGCGTCCGCCGTTTTTGCCACGACCGCGAATCCGGCGACTTCATCGTTCTGTTTTTTCAACCTGATCGCGCGAACACCCGCGGCCGTGCGGCCCATTGGACGGATCTGCTTTTCATCGAATCGGACCGACTGCCCTTGGCGTGTCGCGAGCACCACTTCGTCCGAGCCGCCCGTGAGCCGCGCCCACTTGAGCTGGTCGCCTTTTTTGAGCTTGATCGCGATGATGCCCGTGCGCCGGATGTTTTCAAAATCCTTGAGCGGCGTTTTCTTGATAACGCCGTTTTTGGTGACGAGCATAAGATATTTGTTTCGCTCGTCCTTCGCCGAATAGTTCACCACGGCATTTACGCTCTCGTCCGCCGGCAGTTCAAGGAAATTCTGAATCGCCTTTCCTTTTGACGTACGGGTCGCCTGCGGAATCTCATAAACCTTCGTCTGGAATACGCGGCCGCGATTCGTGAAAAAGAGCACGTTGTCGTGCGTGGCAGCGCTGAAAAAATGGAGCAAGAAATCTTCGTCGGCCACGTCCGACCCGATGAGCCCCTTGCCGCCGCGGCGCTGGACCTTGAATGTGTCCGGCGGCAGGCGCTTAATATAGCCGCCCGCGGAGACGGTCACAATAGCATCTTCTTCGGGAATCAGATCTTCGTCGCTCACGGCCGCGAGGGCATGCGCCACGACCTGTGTGCGCCGTTCATCCCCGTACTTCTCCCTTAACTCATTCACTTCTTTTTTAATGATGCCCATAATCTTTGCGGGACTTTTTAGAATGAGTGTTAATTCTTTGATCAGCTCGCGTTTTTCTTTCAGTTCGTCCTCTATCTTCCGCCGCTCGAGCGCCGCGAGCGTCTGGAGCCGCATTTCAAGAATCGCGGTCGCCTGAATTTCGGTCAGTTTGAAATGTTTAATCAGGTTCGCGCGGGCATCATCTTTATCTTTTGATTTTTTGATCGTCGCAATCACGCGGTCAATGGCATCAAGCGCGACGGAAAGTCCCTTTAAAATATGTTCTCGTTCCTGCGCTTTCTTAAGATCAAACTGTGTCCGGCGCCGAATAACCTCCTTCCGGTGCGCAATATATTCGACAAGAACATCGCGTAGCGAGAGCAGCCGCGGCACGCCGCCGACCAAGGCCACCATGTTCATGTTGAAATTCCGATGAAGGTCGGTGTGTTTGTAGAGCCAATTCAGAACTTTTTGCGGCGGCACATCATTCTTAAGCTCGATCACGATGCGCATGCCGTCGCGGTCCGATTCGTCGCGAAGGTCCCTGATCCCTTCTATTTTTTTCTCTTGCGCAAGCTCGGCAATGGTCTTCACGAGTTCCGCTTTGTTCACCTGGTACGGAATTTCGGTAACGATGATATCAAATTGCTTGCCGTTTTTCTTTTCCACGATCTCCGCCTTTGCGCGCGCCGCGATTGCGCCGCGTCCCGTAACATAGGCCTCGCGTATCGCCTGCTTGTCATAGATAATGCCGCCGGTCGGAAAATCGGGGCCTTTCACGAACTCCAAGAGGTCTTCGCTCGTTGCGTCAGGATTCTCCGCAAGGTGCAAGATGGCGTCCGCGATCTCCGTCAAGTTATGTGTCGGGATGCTCGTCGCCATGCCAACCGCAATGCCCAAGGCGCCATTCAAGAGCAGGTTCGGCAATTTTGCCGGAAGCACTTTCGGTTCTTCGCGCGTCCCGTCATAATTCGGCATCCAATCCACGGTCTCTTTCTCTATATCAAGCAGCATTTCGTCGGCGATCTTCGCAAGCTTCGCCTCGGTATACCGCATGGCGGCCGGCGAATCGCCATCCACAGAACCGAAATTCCCCTGTCCGTAAACCAGCGGATATCGCAACGAAAAATCCTGCGCCATGCGGACGAGCGTGTCGTAGATCGCCGTGTCCCCGTGCGGATGATAGCGCGCCATGGTCTCGCCAACCACGTTCGCAGACTTTCTCGTTTTGGCGTTTGATGTGAGTCCGCTGTCCCACATGGCCCAGAGCACCCGCCGGTGAACCGGCTTCATGCCGTCACGCACGTCCGGAAGCGCCCGCGCCACGATGACCGACATCGCGTAGTCGAGATATGACGTGCTTAATTCTTTGGTTATTTCTCTCTTTTCCGGTTTTTGCATGTTGGTTTATCTATCTCGGGCTTACATTATATTGTCGCGGATTCTTCAGCGCGCCGGCGAATCCTCGCACGCCGTTTCTGATCGCCTGCCAGAACGACCCTGCCGCATCCGCAAAAAGGCCGAAAATCCCCGACCCACTGGCTTCCGGCGTGCTCGTCGTCGCGACGGGCGCTTGCTCAATCGTTATGGGAACCGCACTTGGCACGAGAGTATTGAAATACGCGAGCCAAAGATAAACAACGAGGACCATCATGATGGCCGTGGCGCCAAAAAGGATCTTGCGTTTCACGGGATCGCTTAACGACCTGATTTCCTCGATAAAATTTTTGGAATGCGGGTTCATCACGCTTCTTGCAATATAATAGGTCGTCCTTTTTCCGAAACAATATCCTTTTGCCGAAAAACAAATTTTTCAACCGGTTCCGCTTTCCTGCCAAGGGCTTTCAAGAACGCTTCGGCATTTTTCGCAAAGCTCGGGATGACGATTCGCGCTTCAAGCTGTTTCGCCATTTTTGCGGCCACCTCCGGTTCCAAAAAATGTCCGCCCCCCACCGGAAGGATGAGTACGTCGGGATCTGAAAATTCCTCCATAAGCGCCGCGTCGAGCGGCCGCGAAAGATGCCCCAAAAAAACAAATGTTATATTCTCAAAAACAACTTTATATGCGGTTTTCACAAATTTTTCCGTGGATTCTGCTGCAATCGGATATCCGACAATCTCTATTCCGTGAGATTCATATTCTCCGGGAAAAGAAATTGTTAGCTCCGCATCCGATTCGCGGCCGAGCAGTTCGTTCGTTGCCGCTCCCGCAAGCGTGCGCAGCGTCACGTCGGCCTTCAGGCGATTATTGTCGGGGTTAAGGAGAAGCGAGACATCTCCGCTCTGGAGACGGAACGAGCCGTTGCCCAAATGAGTGATAACCATAATGCCACTATTTTATCAAGAAATCTAAAAAAAAACCAGTCATAATTATCGAGGTCCGGCCTCGATAATTTCCGTCGGCTCTTGCAAAAATTCAATAACCATCTACAATGGTTCCCATGTCAACGACAGATGAAAAGAACGGCTCCACGGCAATTGCTCAAACCTTAAAGACGGAACTTTCCTCGGCCGACTGGCCCAAAGAAGGCGGCGTTGTTGAAGTTACGTTCATCAAGAAATTTGCCCGCAAGGCATATTTTGACATGGACCGTTTCGGAACCGGCGTCCTCTATGGCATAGAGCTCATGAATTCCAAAGAAGCGATTCGTAACCTGAAACCGGGCGACAAGTTGAACGCGAAAATCGTAGCGCTGGACGGCGAGGAGGGCCTTATTGAGCTCTCGCTCTCCGAAGCCAACAAACAAAAACTTTGGCAGCGCGCGAAAGATCTCGCCGAGTCGGGAGAAACGATCGCCACGAAAGTGGTTGCCGCAAACGCCGGCGGGCTTATGGTTCTTATAGAAGGAGAGATCAAGGCATTTCTGCCGGTTTCCCAGCTATCGCTTGACCACTATCCCAAAGTCAAGGACGGCGACCGGCAAAAAATCACCGACGAGCTAAAGAAGTTCGTCGGCCAGGAATTGAATGTAAAGATCATTGATGTCAACGTCCGTACCAATAAAATTATAGTTTCCGAGCGGGAGACGTTTTCCGCAGACGTAAAGGAGGTTCTCTCCTCATACGCCGTCGGGCAGGTGGTCGATTGTATCGTCTCCGGCGTCGCTGACTTTGGCGTTTTCGTGAGATTTGTCGACAACCCGCAAATCGACGGCATGATCCACATCTCCGAGCTGGACTACAAGCTGATTGAAAATCCAAAAGATATCGTCAAAGTGAACGACGCGCTCAAGGCGAAAATAGTTGACATAAAAGACGGCCGCGTATTCCTTTCTTTGAAATCACTCAAAGAAGACCCTTGGGGAAAAATGGGCGAAAAACTTAAGGTTGGCGACGTTCTTCAGGGGCGCGTGCACAAGTTCAATCCGTTCGGCGCCGTGGTTGCGCTTGAGGGCGACCTCCAGGGCATGGTGCATATTTCCGAATTCGGCGGCCAGGAAGAAATGAAGCACGCGCTTACCATAGGGCAATCCTATCTGTTCGTCATTGATTCCATCAAATCGGAAGAGAAAAGAATAATGCTGAAGTTAAAAAAATAAGTTATAAAAAAAAGAACTCATCAGGGTTCTTTTTTTGCTGGTGCCGCGGGGGTGAATCGCCCGCACGTCGAATATTCGCCGCCGCTCATATTCGCGCTGGGCACCGCCTCGCCAAATTTCTCGGCTGAGAAATTTGGTTCCGGCGTTCGATTCTCTTTATTGTATGGTGCCGCGGGGGTGAATCGAACACCCGACGCCAGCCTCTTCAGGGCTGCGCTCTGCCACTGAGCTACCGCGGCCTATTCCGCAAGTATAATCGGGTTTTTTATTTTTTCAACTCCGTTCATTGTTACTCATCGATCAGACCGCCGAGAAGCGAACGAAATTCCGCATCATTTTCATCAACGGAGAGCTTCTTTCCCGGACAATTGTTGTCTCTTGCGAAGGAGGTGCCTGTTCTCTATAAGTGAGTTGTCGGGCCGCCGGGAATCGAACCCAGTCTATCTGCTCCCAAAGCAGACGTACTACCGGTATACTACGGCCCGTCTTCGCCGCACCGACCCGCACTTCGCCATAGGCTTCGCCGAGGCGAGAACGGCGTGGCTACGACGTAGCACAATGCCCGCTGTCGCCATTCACAATATCTCAAATTTGTTTTAGAATCAAACCGAAATCAATTTTGTCCCCGTAGCTTAATGGATAAAGCAGGACTCTTCTAAGGTCTTGATGGGGGTTCGATTCCCTCCGGGGGC
>CAZADL010000019.1:0-12543 GCA_964483915.1 uncultured Candidatus Saccharibacteria bacterium
AAGAAATTCCGATTTATAGTAAAATATATTTATTTTTATCTGTCAAGTTGACGCACTGGCTTTTTTGAATACAATAGCTATTGGCACTCGGGAGTCGTGAGTGCTAAAAAAGAAGCAGTGACGAGCGACTAGCCATTAGCGATCAGGAAATAGACAACAATACAATTTCTTCGCTAATCGCTCGCAACTAATCGCTGAAAACTATTTTTATGAACATAAAACCCTTATCTAATCATGTTCTTGTGGCACCCGTAGAAGAGGAGGCGAAGCAGACAAAGTCGGGCATTGTTTTGCCGGATACGGCGGACAAAAAGAAGCAGAGCAGGGGAACGGTCGTGGCCGTCGGACCCGGCAAGATGAAAGAAACAGGCGAACGGTTACCGATTGCGGTTGCGGTTGGCCAGACGGTCCTTTTCAAAGAACCGTGGGGCGACGAGAACAAAATTGAAGATGGCGACAAAAAATACTTCCTGGTCGAGGAGGACGATGTTTTGGCAGTTATAGAATAATCGCTCATCAATCTCGAATTATATTCGCGAATATTCGCAAAAAAAATAGCGATAAGTTTCGAGATTACTATCATTATGGCAAAACAGATTAAATTCAACGAGGACGCGCGATCCTCCATGAAAAAGGGAATCGATAAATTGGCACAGGCGGTCACGATGACTCTGGGTCCTCGTGGTCGCGCGGTTGTGATTGAAAAGGGATACGGCGCGCCGCAGGTGACTTTTGACGGTGTGTCGGTGGCGAAGGAGATCGAACTGGAAGACAAATGGGAAAATATTGGCGCGGAATTTATCAAGCAAGCCGCAGATAAAACGAATGACAATGTAGGTGACGGCACCACGACAGCGACAGTTCTTGCCTACGCGATGATTGACGAAGGTGAAAAAGTAATCCGTGAAAAGGGATTCAATGTGATTCAACTGGCGGAGGAGCTTCGTAGGGCAAGCGGCGCCGTTGTAAAAGCACTTGAGAAACAACGCGAACTTATTAATGACAATAAAAAAATCAAGGAGGTTGCAACGCTTGCCGCGAAGGACAACGAGATCGGCGGGCTTATTGCCGAAGTGATGGAAAAGATCGGCAAGGAAGGCGTGGTGTCGGTAGAAGATTCAAACACCATCGGCAACTCCTACGATATGGTTGAGGGCATGCAATTCGACCGCGGCTATGTTTCGCAGTACATGGTGACAAACCAAGAGAAAATGGAAGCGGCGCTTGAAGAGCCATACGTCATGGTCACGGACAGGAAGATTTCTTCGATCCAGGAAATTTTGCCGTTGCTTGAGAAGATCGTGGCTGGCGGCAAGAAAGAACTCTTGATCGTCGCAGACGATCTGGAAGGGGAAGCTTTGGCGACCTTAGTTCTCAACAAACTGCGCGGCATTTTCAACGTGCTTGCCGTAAAAGCTCCGGGGTTCGGCGACCGCAAAAAAGAGATGTTACAGGATATCGCAATCGTGACCGGCGCGACCTTGATCGCGGAAGATCTCGGCAAAAAATTGGAGAATGCGGAGATAGGCGATCTTGGCCGCGCGCATCGCGTGGTCTCCGATAAGGACAAGACAACGATCGTGGATGGCAAAGGCGACAAGAAAGAGATTGAAAATCGTGTTGCCCAACTCAAATCTCAGATTAAAAAAACCGACTCTGATTTTGATAAAGAAAAATTGCAGGAACGGTTAGGCAAGCTCGCAGGCGGCGTTGCTGTTATCAAAGTTGGCGCGCCGACCGAGGCTGCCCAGAAGGAACTCAAACAACGGGTGGACGATGCGGTGAACGCGACACGTGCCGCAATGGAAGAAGGTATCGTGCCGGGCGGCGGCATCGCGCTCTTCAATGTCGATATGATAGGTGAGGCACCTGGAGATAGGAAAGCAGGGGAAGCGGTCATGGCGGTTGATCGCATCTTGAGCCGCGCGCTCGAGGCACCAATCCGCGCAATCATTGCAAACAGCGGCGAACCGTCTGACCGCGTCATCACTGAACTGCGCAAGCGTAAGAACGAGCCGTGGCATGGTTTCAATGCCATGACGAATAAAACAGGTGACCTCAAAGAGGCCGGCATCATAGACCCATTGAAGGTTGTGAAAACCGCGTTTATGAACGCTATTTCTGTCGCCGCGAATTATCTCACGATCGGCGCGGCGGTAACGAATATTCCGGAAAAGAAAGGCCAGGCGATGGGCGGTATGCCGGGCGGAATGGGAGGGGAGGACTATTAAGGGGCGCTCGCTTTGCCCTCTTGAACCCGCTCGGCTCGGGCGCCATGCTCGCTCATCACGAAAATCCGTCGCCCAGCTCTCAGAGTCGCGGGTACCCCGACGGATTTTCTACTCGCTCGCATGGCGCGCAGTTCCATCGCCTCACTCAGGTTCCGCGAGGGCGAAGCTCGCGCCCGAGTTCTCTCATTATTTTTCGCCTCTGCTCAGATTCCCGAAGGGGAAACCTCGCGCTTGAGGTTCCCTTTTGTTTCGGATTTGTTTCAAAAAGCAAAGAACTGAGCAGCTCTCGGGCGTGCACTCTCCTTTAGGCGCAGAGTAGATAGTTTTTTCCTTTAAGAATATCGAAGATCGTTGACGATTTTCTTCGCATGCCCTATACTGTAACCACTATGGGTGGCGTACCAGTCAAACATCATACACACGGCAAGGTGGACCGGCGGAGGTCGCATTTGGCGATGAAAAAAGAGCGACTCATGGTTTGCAAAAACTGCGGGGCGCCTAAGATGGCCCATCGCGCCTGTGCACACTGCGGGAAGAAATGACTCCGCCAAGCGGAGTCATCCTGAGTCCCGATTCGGCGGGGCGAAGGATCTCGCCGAATCTGCTCTTTTCGATTATGGCAACACGGCATCTTATAAGAACGGTTATCCTTCAAACCCTCTACGAGTGGGATTTTTATAAGCAGGAAAAAGATATTACCGCGATCCTTGAGAGAAACATAGAAGAATTTGCTCCCGGCATTGATGAGCCGGATTTTGCGTGGCGGATCTTGAAGGGAGTAGCTGAACACCTGAAGGAAATCGACGAAATTCTCACGAAGGCCGCGCCCGATTGGCCGGTCGAGAAGATCGCCGTCATTGACCGAAATATTCTGCGCGTCGGCCTCTACGAACTCTTATTCGCCGACCATGATGAAGTGCCCCCGCGCGTTGCGATCAATGAAGCGATTGAGCTCGCGAAAAACTACGGCGGTCCGAACACGTCACGGTTCGTGAACGGGGTTTTAGGAACGATCTATCGGGAAATGGGAAATTTTGAAGGGGAAAACCTGAAAAAATAAAAATGAATCCGGAAGAGTACGGCAAAAAAATCGGCATCACGTTCAAGAACAAAGACCTCATCGTTGAGGCCTTAACGCACCGGTCCTACCTCAACGAATATCCGAAGTGGCGCCTGCCGCACAACGAACGGCTTGAGTATCTCGGAGACGCGGTGCTTGAGCTCATTGTGAGCGAGGCCTTGTTTCGAAAATTTCCCAAGCAGCCCGAAGGTCAGCTCACGGTGCTCCGTGCGGCCCTCGTGAATTATCAGATCCTTGCGCGCGTTGCCGAAATTATCGATATGCAAAACTTCATTTTAATGTCGCGAGGGGAACGGAAAGACACCGGCCGGGCGCGCGAAGTGATTCTCGCGAACGCGATCGAGGCGGTGATCGGCGCTATTTATCTGGATCAGGGATTCGAAAAAACCCGCATCTTCGTTGAAAAGTATGTCCTTGTTCATCTGGACCAAGTTTTGAAGACAGGGAGTTATAAAGACGCGAAGAGCGAACTGCAGGAAATCATCCAGGAAAAGTTGAAAGTGACGCCAACGTATGCCGTGCGCGGCGAATCCGGGCCGGCGCATGAACGGCGTTTTACGATGGGTGTCTATTTCGGCGACCAACTGATCGCTGAAGGAGAAGGGCTTTCCAAGCAAGACGCCGAAATTGAGGCTGCTAAAAATGCGCTCCGGAAATATGGCTGATCGCCAACCGCTTCCTTATGGCTCATTTTTTGAAGAAACTTGAACTTAGCGGTTTTAAATCTTTCGCTCAAAAGACGATTTTGGAATTTCCGGCAGGCATTGTCGCAATTGTGGGCCCGAACGGGTCAGGAAAATCGAACGTGGTTGATGCGGTGCGATGGCTCCTCGGGGAACGCGAAGCCAAAAATCTTCGCGGCGGCAAAGTGGAAGATCTCATCTTTGCGGGTACGCAGAAACGGGCGCGCGTTGGCATGGCGACCGCGAGTCTATATTTTGAAAACAAAAACAAGTTTTTCCCGGTGGATTTCGAAGAGGTGGTCGTTTCACGGCAAATCTCCCGTGGCGGCGACAGTAAATATTTTTTGAACCGGTCGGAGATATTGCTCCGCAACCTGGTCGATTTTTTTGCGAAGGCGCGCCTCGGCTCCCGTGGACTTATCGTGATCGGGCAGGGCGACAGCGATATTTTCATCCGTTCGACGCCCTTGGAGCGCCGAGAAATGATAGAGGAAATTCTGGGCCTTAGGGAATATCAACTCAAAAAAGCCGACGCCGAACGGCGGCTCAAGAACAGCCGCATTAACCTCGACAAAACGAAAGCGCTTGTGGAGGAGATCCTGCCGCACCTGCGGTCCTTGAAGCGTCAGACGGGACGATGGGAACGCCGTGGCGAGCTTGTTGAAGAACTGCGGGACTTGGAAAACAAATTTTTCGGCTCCCATCTCCGCGATATTGTAAATCAGGCGAAGGTCGTTGAGGAAAGGATTGACGAGAATAAAAAACAGCGTGACGCACTCGAAGCGTCGCGGCGGGCAGCGGAGGCGCGTGAGGCCGAGGTAGAAGCGAGCCAGCCAGAAGAAAAGAAAGCACTCACGGGCATCAAAGAAAATATGAGGGTTCTTATGGAACGCCGCAGCGCGTTGCAGAAAGATTTGGGCCGCCTCGAGGCGCAGATAGAAATGGCGGCGACTTCAAACGTGCGAAGCGGGCATTCGGTGGAAAAACTGCTTGATCTTCTCCGGAAGATCAAGGCGAAGCTGGAACAAGCTTTCGAAGGAGACGCTCGCCGCCTGGAAGGAGCGGCAAGAAGTATTCTGGAAGAAGTGAACGCGGTGCTCGCCGGAAAGGAAAAGACAGCCGCAGAAATGCCGGAAGAGTTGCGCCGGGCATTCGATGCGTCTACCAAAGATTTCCGCGTGTTGGAGACGGAACTCTCCGAGTTGCGGGAAAAAGAAAAAATTTTTGAAAAAGGGCAGGAAGGTTTTTATCAGGCCTTCAAGGCTGCCGTGGAGGACGTGCAGGCGGCAAAAAATAAAATAGGGGAGTGGGAAAACCGCAATCGGGAGTTTGTGCTCGAAAAAGAACGCCTGGAACTCAGGAAGGGAGAGATAGTGCGCCAGATAGAGCAGGCGGGCCGGCGCATGGAGGAATTTGAGGTTCGGCATCATGGCGAGGATGAACCTCGGCACGCCGACTTCCCCGAGATGGAACGGCGCATGTTCCGCCTGCGCGGCGATTTGGCATCAATCGGCGAGGTGGACGAGATGCTCATGAAGGAAGCAAAAGAGACGGAAGCGCGCTACGGATTCCTTGCAAAGGAATCGAAAGACCTGGAAGCGGCCGTGCGCGACCTCACCAAGCTGATGCAAGAACTCACGGAAAAAATAAAAACGGAGTTTGAAGGATCGCTTGGAAAGATCAACAAGGAATTCGAGAAGTTTTTTACGGTCATGTTTGGCGGCGGATCGGCAAAGTTGAAGATTGCGAAGCGCTTGACACCGGGCAGGGAGAGCGGCGAAGAAATGTCAGGCGCTGGATTGCCGGACCAGGATAATGCAGAAACAAGCGTGGACGACGAACTCGGCGGCATCGAAGTTGACGTGAAATTGCCACGGAAAAAAATAACAGCGCTTGACGTGCTCTCTGGCGGCGAACGGAGCTTGGTTGGCATCGCGGCGGTCTTCGCGATGATCTCGGTGAGTCCGCCGCCGTTCCTCGTGCTCGATGAGGTCGACGCGCCGCTTGACGAATCCAATGCGCGGCGTTTCGCCGGAATGCTCAAGGAATTCTCCAAGCATACGCAGTTTATCGTGGTTACCCATAACCGTGCGACGATGGAAGCGGCTGATATTCTCTATGGCGTGACACTCGACGAGGACGGAACATCGAAGATTGTGTCAATGAAGTTTGAAGAATAATTTTCACTTACTCTCATGTTCTTAAGAATATGAGAGTAAGTGTTATACCTTGTTTTTCGCTCCGATCTCGCATATTATTTTCTCTGACGGGCCCGTAGTAAAACGGTGTCGCGCCAAAGGGGCGCGCAATCAGTTGATATCCGCTCTAAATTTCATACAATCTCGTGGCATGGGCCGATAGTAAAGTGGTATTACGCCGCATTCGCATTGCGGAGGCGGGAGTCCGATTCTCCCTCGGTCCACCATTCTGCATTTACAAAATTTTCATCGCGGACGCTTCGCGTCTTCTCGTGCGTTTCGGCCAGAGAGGAAAATGGTTTTTTGAAATCCATAACGAGCGTTCCCGAGGCAAGGCGGCGGTTCGAGCCGATGGCGGCAAGAAAATCTTTCATAGCTATCGGATTTTCTTGGTTAGCCAGATTTAGGGCTTGGTTAGTTTCGATTATCCAGTTTCTGAACAGTCCGAGCCAACGATTCCCCCTTCGCTCAAAATCGCCCAGTTGCGGGTGTGGGGGAAATTCCGCCGCGCCCGAGCGTTCCGCCGAAGCGAAGCGGAGGCGGTTAATCAGGGTTCTCCGCAAAATGGGTTCTGACTTTTTCAAACAAACACCACCACCTCATTCTTCGTGCTTTGCGATGCCCGGGGCTGCGCGGCGTAAACACTATTTATGAACCTCGGCATTATTATCCTCCTTGTATCGCTTTTGGGATATGTGAGCAATTGGCTCAACTGGCGATTTTTGAATTATCGTGTCACGGTATTTCTGTATTATATCGGAGCGCTGGTGCACGAAACATCGCATGCGGCGCTCTGTGTCCTCACCGGCGCGCACATCAAGAAATTCTCGATTTTTTCACCACAGCCGCAGGTAACTCATCGGAAATCGCGGCTGCCGTTCATTGGCGAGGCCTTGATATCATTTGCGCCAATCGCGGGCGGTATCCTGTTTTTATTTTTTGTGAATGCCTATCTCTTGAGAGGTTATTTTGTCGTGCCACATTTCTCCGGATGGCGTAGCGCGCTTGCCATGGTATTTATGCTTGCGGCGCAACTTCGCCCATTCGCATGGCAAAGCTGGGTGATGGTATTTCTCTTTCTCAATGCCGGCGCGATGATCGGCCCCTCGGCGCGTGACTTAAAAAATATCTGGTTCGTAGTTCTTCTCCTTCTTTTTGTGCGATCAGACTTCCTCGCCTCGTGGGGTTGGTTCGCCATCGGGCTTATTCTCGCAAATATCGCTCTGCAGACAGCACTTATTGTCGCGTCCGGCATCTTCAAAATCTTTTCACCGCGGAACCGGCCTTGATGGTCTTTTGCGAAAGTTATATACTGTGAACAGATTTTAGATGAGAGAAGTCAGGCGATGTCTATCACGGTTCGTACGGTTCGCACGAAGATGCCGAAAAAATGCTTTGAAGTTCTGACCTTCGGAGATTTGAGGGTTGGCCAGCAATTCATCGGGTGCCCCACGCCCGGCGACAATCGCGGACATGGAGGATTCAAGAAGGCTCATTACGTCTTCACGAAAACCCATTACCGTGTCATGAGTACCGGCGGCGAGGTTGACTTACCTTATGATCCTGCCGTACCACATGGCAGGGCAATGAAAAATTGCAACCAGATGATAAGTAATTTTCCTCTGTCCATGCCGGTCATTCTTGTTGAGTAACCGGTTCGGGGAAGCGCCCGCCCAGCCCATGCTGGAAGGGCGCTTTTTAAACCTCGATTGAAACCAAAAAGGCCCGAACGTGGGCGAGCCAACAAACGCATTTCCCAACTGGCGGTGTGGATGTCCCGAAGTTGGAACCTAAAACGGTTTATAGGCGGCTCACTTTCTGGACTCTTGACCCAATTATAAAGAATTTGAGGCGCATGTACAAAGAACATCCGGAGTGGTTTGAAACACCTAAACCAAAGTCAGATAAGGGACAAAATGAAGTTGTTTATTCTACTGAAGAATAGTTCAGGGAATATTTCTTTGCCATAAAATTCACAAAGCGGTATAATTACAATAAGTATGGAATCTCTTATTTCAACAATTGAAGGACAAACTAAATTACGTTGGGATGATAACAATTGGAAGCACCTCCCCAAACGGTGGGGACATTCTTTTCATCCAATGTGTTCGTATTTGGCTATGTTTCCGCCGGGAATACCCCGATATTTCATAGAACAATTTACAGAGCCCGGCGATATTGTTTTGGATCCATTTTCGGGGAGAGGGACAGCACCGTTGGAAGCGTGTGTGTCGGGGCGCGTCGGTATAGGTATAGATTTAAGCCCTCTTGCACATATTCTGACGGCTGCAAAAGTTGACCCCCCAAGTCTTAATTCAGCTCTCAAACGAATTGATGAACTTCGTGCTGGCTACAAACGATCAAATGTTGATGATGTTCCAGATGACATCAGGATGCTTTTCGACGGCAGGTTAACGCTTCCTCAAATAGTTTATCTACGCAACGAGCTCTCCCACGGGAAAAGAGTTGATAGATTTTTGTTAGCATCTTTGGCGGGCATACTTCACGGGGGTTACAATGACGCGATGAATGATTCGTCGTATTTGAGTATCAGTATGCCGAATACATTTAGTATGGCACCTAATTATATTCGCCGCTATGTCAGGAAAAATCATTTACATAAGTTGCCGCTGGACGTTTTTGAAAAGCTAACTACAAAAGTACAACGTCTATTTAAGAATGGAATGCCGTCAACAAGAGGATATGCTTATCGTGCTAACGCTCGCAACTTTGCTTCATTAAAAAATCCGGCCTTTAAAGATTCTAGCGTAAAACTCATAATTACGTCCCCCCCATATCTCAAGGTGGTGAATTATGGCACTTATAACTGGATTCGTTTGTGGCTCTTGGGCGAATCAATTGAGAGGACAAACAAAGAGCTGCTTTTAGACGACAAGCACGGCATAAACAATTACGAAAATTTTCTTGGCGACGTATTAAAACAATGCGAGCGCGTACTCCGACCAGATGGCATTTGCGCTCTCGTGATCGGCGATGTTGAAGAACAAAATAAAAATGCAGAAAGAAAATCCTATAATTTATCCGAGGGAGTTTGGAATCGCCTCAAGCAAAAAACAAAATTAAAATTCCTCACGACAATTGAAGATTTGTTACCAGAAGAAAATAAAGTAACTCGTATTTGGGGAAAAACCCAAGGCAATGCAACAAAGACCGACCGAATCCTATTGCTCTACAAGGACAAGTTGCCACGCCCTAGTCATCCTTATTCTGCACAAAAGATAATTTCAAAACTAATCTCTCCTAATCCTCACTCGCATTAAGGTCAGTAACAGAACGAAGTAATAGTAATATCGTTTGGCTCACTCGTTCCATCTCTGTCTTAAGTATGTCCTCGGGTTGTTGTCCACCACTAGATGATAGAGTTGGCATTTGTTCTCCCTCGGTAGGTTGGGGGGATTGTTGATATTTATGGTGTAAGTAGAGATGGTAAGCTGCGTGCGCAAAATATCGGCGCCATGCTCTTTCTATTTGTTCGGGGCGTTCGCCAGCATTTTTTCTTCGTTCTATCTCTTCGGTTAGCTTTGTATGATCCCGGCTGACATAAAGATATAGTTTGTCACTCGGTTCATATTTCCCAACATAACTTTCGTCCCACCCAAAACGCACCCAGTTATCATCATCCTTTTTGACCTGAACGATTTCATAATTAGGCTCGGGACGTTGTTGTGAGCCACCACCTCTTGGTTTCGGTGGACGTTTTTCTGGCGGCGGGACAACAACACAATCTCTTTTGTCTTCTATAAATTTGCCGTCTGCGAGCTGTAATTTTATTGTCAGAGATCCTACAGTACCATCATTGGTTGTTTCTGGCGTGAAGATACGTATTTGCATCCGACCCTCGCTGGGTCCGCGTCTGCCTACTATATTGGAGCCCGGTACAGAACATCCTGCCTCGAAAATGGCCGGATTGGTTGTTCTTGTCAGGATATCGTCTGCAGCATCTGTGTATATACCAATACTTGTTTTTCGTCCTCGACGAAGATGTAAAAGAGATTCCTTTTTGCCAGCGATACTCAAGCGAGTTGGGGGTTCAGTGGCAACGAATGGAGGAGGGGGCGGAACGACAGTAAAACTTTTTTCCTCCGCTTTTAGTGGAGAAGGTAAGTTGTCCATATCCAACGAGCATTGAACGACTCCAGTGGTGTCGAGCGGTATATTTTTCGGTACAGTAATTTGGATGTTTATTCTCCCCGATTTTGCGGGTCCGCGAGTAATTTTTGCATCTGGGACGCTTGATAATTTGACAGTCAAAGAAGCGCGATTGGTTCTCCTTTCAAAAATATCATCTGGCCCGTCCATCTCTAAAGTTATTCTTTGTGCTTCGCCAGGCAAAAACTCAATAGTGTCGTCTTCGTTTACAATTTCTAGATACGTCGGAGGGTCTTTAGGCTGAAACTCCGTAACTCCACCGGATCCTTCGGTTGAAGGCGCTTCTACGCCGCCACGAATGCTTGTCTGGGGAGATGTAATCAGTCGGTCGAGAAGACCACGAACTTCTTTTTCGCTTTTCTCGTCCATTTTTGAAAGCGTTGCCTCAGCTCGTTCCTCCTCAAGCTTCTTTAACTTCTCGTCATTCTTGAGCGCATCAGCAACTACGCGCTTGATGAGGTCAAGACGACCAGCTCCTTCTCGGATTCTTTGTCTGGTGGCGGTGAATATATCTTTTTTACGTCGCAGGGAAAGATTTTCACATTCGACTTGTACGAGTAAGTAGTCCGCCAAAAAAGAGAGCCGCGTCGCATCCTTGATAAATCTTTTATCAAGAAATTCCTGTCGCTGACCGTTTAATGTAATAGCTACATTGCGAGTAGATTTTGGTGCTTCTAGGTAGCTGTCGAGATAAAACTTTTCATCGCCACCCTCGCCTCGTGGCTTTACTTTAAGAACCCAATATCGGACCAACATCTTGCCATCGTCTCCGAGATTTTCCTCGTACTCGTTTTGATATTCAACCTGGGACTTAGAGCTAGTCCCTTCTTCCTCCAGCTTATGTAACCGCCTTAAGTTACCGGACAGAGCACGCCGGAATCTGGGCTCTTGGCGGTTATCCACCAACCAATAAGGAAGAACTGGATCAAAAAGACGATTTTGAAACAAGCGATAAGAAACAATACTTGCCGGGCCAGAATAACGGTCAAGCTCATATCCTATATGAGCAATGTATGTTCCAAACTCAAATCCACTTTTTTCTAAAACTGCTGGTTGGATCGTGGGGACTTTTTTGTCTTCTGTGACCAAGTATTCATAAATCGTTGTCTTAGCATCTTCGTAATCCGGATTTTTCCGAACAATAGTCCAGCCGACGAGGTCTGGTTTCCCATCGCTATGATCAGAACGGCGACGCGATATGATAATCGTATAGTCACACCACGCAAAGGTGGATGAACCCCCGTGGCCATATGCACCACAAAGATAGTGCTTACCGATTTTATTGCTTTCGCCAAGGCTTAAGATTGTTGAGGGTAAATCGAAAGGGTGTTGACCGATACCCTTGTCGTAAATAACTACGGTGGGGTGTTTATCGCGGCCGGATTCCCAAAAAGAGATCTCAACATTATCAGCCAATTGTCTTACCCGTTCTTGGTCAAGCGCATCAAGATGGCCTCTTTTAACATCCAGCCATTGTTCAGAAGCTCTCCTTGGCGAATTTGGTAATGGTCCGCTACCCCTTTTTTCGGCTTCAGTTCTTTCAAGAATTGCGTCTATTCCGTTTGTGATTCTTTCAATCAGTGGAGCTACGGGCTCATCGGCAAGTTCAATATCATTTGAGTTTGATCTACGGCCACCTACTGGCTCGAAGCGGAATTTGCCGCCGCTGGACATTATTTCCTCAACAAAAGAGATAATATCTTCAGGTTTCCGTATCTCTAAAAGATGAACGACTGGATTGTGGTTCTTTTTCATAAGATTATAGTTTGAAGTCCCTCTTTTTTGGGAAATGGAATTTTGCCTTAGTTTCTTTAACCTTGCGCTCAATCTCGGAAAACACTTTATCAATATCTTGCTCGTCGTATTCGTAGATATTCCGATTAGAACAATTACCCAAAACCTTTAACCGTTTTAGGACTATATTTGTTCGGGCGGTCGCAAGTCGCTTGAAGCGGTCTCGCGGATGTTCGTTTGTTGGAGTTATCTTTTCCATAATTTTTATTATATTTGTATATATAGCACGCCCTTATAAATAAAGCAAATGGTTATCAAGAGTGTAGCGTATAACATATATGACTGTCAAGGATCACAACAAAAAAACCGACATCCCCTTAGAGTGTCGGTTTTTTTGTTATCTAAACCACTTGTTATACCTCGGTTCTAACTTGGACGTCTGGCGG
>CAZADL010000020.1:0-10451 GCA_964483915.1 uncultured Candidatus Saccharibacteria bacterium
CGTCATAAGTCCGCCAGCCGCAGATACCAATTCTCGTATGTTTGCTTGTAGGGATACCAACCTCGCGCACTCATGGCAAGCGTACCCGACATGATTCCGGCGGGATGTTTTCCCAAAGGCGTGGCGGAAAAACCGTAGCCGTTCCGCATAATGCATGCCTCCGCCTGTTATTCTATCACAATATAAAAAAGCCCTCGTCACCTTCCGAAGAAAATGCGAGGGCCAAAGGGACAAAGTGTCCAAGGGTCAAAAGGGCTAAGCAACCAAGTGTCAACGAGAATCGCGGGAGAAAAGCCGGTACCTAGCGCTCCACTGGCCGGAGTACGAAGCGTCGTTGGCACACACGTCCCAGCCGCCGAGGCCGCCGTCCCAGCTCGCGACGACCAAGCGGGCAACCCCGTTCACGTCGTCCATCTCGAAAAGGTTCGCATAGCCGTTCGTGATGAGCGGTCCTGCGTTGCTTTTCGGTCCGTCCGGCTGCTTTTCCAGCATGGAATACAGCTCGCCGGGCGTTGTCTTCGTCGCAATACCGCCGTCAGCGATTTCCTTCATGGCCGGGGCAAATACCGAAGGACGCGTGAGGACGTGTTGACGGAGCGTGACTTCCGCGGTTGGCTCTTCGGTCTTGTCGCCGAACCACCTGGTGAAATCCGGATCGACCCATGCAATCTTCACATGCGCGCCCGGCTTGGTGTTGGCAACGAACGACTTCTTGGGAACGAACTTTTCGGTTCGCGCCGGAAGTGTCGCCGTGCCGAGCAGCTTCAGGATGGACGGGGTCGGCTTCGGCTCGGCCATCTTGCCAAACTTCACGAGCGCCTCATCGAAGCTCGCGCGAGTGAAGGCCGCCTTGAGGATCAGCGAAACGGCATCGCCATTGTTTCCGAAATCTCCGGCGAGATCGTTGTCGATTTCAGGGAGATTAAGCACTACCGTCCCCGAAAACTTCCTCAAGTTCTTCGTGGTGAGAGGTGTTCCATGATTTGCCATGGGGTGTTTCTCCTTTTCTTGCCGCTAGTTGCAGCTTTCAATCCATCGCATGATACGACGAGCTGAAAGCTGCAACCAAACGACATAATCCTTGGAATATCACTTATAAAAGAGCTTTTACTTACAGGGATATTATATACTATATGCCGACATCCTGTCAAGCACAGCAAAAAACCGCTTTTTATCTCATGGCGCTGTATCTAATTTTTGCACACATATCGTTTTCATGCAAAATTATTTTTGAGAATATTTTCTCTTTTACGAAAAATTTATCTATTCAATTTCTGAACAGATGTAAAACAGCTCCGATGGCATCGGAGCTGTTTCGGCATATCCAATTTCTGTATATTTACCTTTTCGCCCACTGGGGGGATCTGCGGGCTTTCTTGAGGCCGTACTTCTTGCGTTCCACCATGCGGGAATCGCGGGTCAGGAACCCGAGAACACGCAAACGCTTTTTCCACTCGGCATTCTTCTTCACGATCGCGCGCGCAATGCCAAGACGAACCGCACCGGCTTGCGCGTGGATACCGCCGCCAGAAACTTTAATGCTCGCATCCCACTCATGAGCAATCTTCAAATTCGTAAGAGGCGCCATGGCGTCCGCTCCGAGGCGTGGAAGCGGAAAATATTGTCTCACATCCTTGCCGTTTACGGTCATCGTGCCGCTTCCTCTAAAAAGGCGGACGCGCGCGATCGAGGTCTTGCGGCGGCCGACTGCTTCAATATATTGAACGTGTGTTTTGAGTGCGGCAGGCGTTTTATGCGACGCAACGGAAGCTTTGTGTTCTTTCGGAGCATGCGCGGCCGTTTCTTTCGTATCATGGAGAGCGGCTGCTCGTGGCGTCCTTGGTTTTTTGGATTTAGTTTCGGGCATAAATTTAGTTGCAAGCGATTTTTTTGAGCGATGAGGTATTAGCGATTAGCGATTAGCGACTAGAATTTTAAATTATGTTCTGATTCGTGTCCCTTAGCTGCTCATCGCTGTTTTTCTTTTCTTTTTCCACAAAAATCAGGTGTTTCAATCTCTTCTGGTTTAAAAAGTTTCTGGGGAGCATCTTGCGCACCGTTTCGCGGAGCACTGTCTTCGGATTTTTTGCAAACCGCTCTTCGAGCCGCGTCTCTTTCAGGTGGCCGACGTAGCCAGTGTGATGATAATACGTTTTCTGCGTGAGCTTTTTTCCGGTTACCGCAATCTCCCTGTAGTTTTTCACAAAAACGCGGTCACTCCCAACGCGGTTCGATGCATAGTGCGGATGTTTTTTGCCTTGCAGAAGAGAAGCGATCTCCGACGCCAGCCGTCCCAATATTTTATTTTTGGCATCAATGTGATGGTCCATGACTTTAGATTTGAACGATTAGGTTTTCCTCATCGTTAGTCGCTAATCGCTATTCATACGAATTCCACCCTTGCCATTCTCACGCCGTCACGCTTGCGGACCTTTTGCAGTTTCACGATACGGAGATAGCCACCCCTGCGGCTCTCATAGCGCCTGCCGAGATCGTCGCACAACTTCTTTACGATACGCCCATTGTGAACACGGCTCACGATAAGGCGCCGGCTCGCAAGGTCCTTTTTCTTCGCGATCGTGACGAGTTGTTCCACGATCGGGCGCACGGCCTTCGCGCGCGCTTCGGTGGTCTCAATCTTCCCGGCGCGGATCACGTCGTTCGCCAAATTCCGCAAAAAAGAAATGCGGTCTCCGCGCAAACGGCCAAATTTTTTTCCTTCCTTTAAGTGACGCATGGAATTTGTCGAGCGATTAGTTTTTAGCGATTGGCGATTAATTTTTTTTAATCGCTACCCTCTAATCGCTGGCCGCTATTCTTTCTTTTTTCTTGTTTTCTTCTTCGGTTTCTCTTCCCCTCCTTTCGGTAGCCCAAATTCCTGAACTGCCACCGCGGAAACCCTATCAAAATGGTCTTTCAAAATATTCGCCGCTTTGTGGAGTGCCGCGGATGGACTCACGGTGCCATCCGTCCCGATCTCAATGCGCAAACGGTTATAGTCCGTTCGGTCGCCGACCCGCATGTCCTCGACAATGTAGTTCACGCGCTGAACCGGCGTGAAGATCGCATCAAGCGCAATCGTACCAATGGGAAGCCGCCCTTCACCCGCTCTCGCTTCCGCGGGAACATATCCCAAACCGCGTTCCACTTTGATTTCAATATCGAGCTCGGCATCCTTCGCGGTGAGATGTCCGAGGATTTCCTCCGGGTTCGCGAGTTCCACTTCTGAATTAAGCGCAATATCACCGCCCGTAATATCCCGTTCGCCTTTCACCTTCAGGGAAAGTACTTGCGGTTCGTCCACCTGCAACCTGAAACGCAATTTTTTGAAATTGAGCGCGAGTTCAACAATGTCTTCCTTGAGGCCGGGAAGGGTGGAAAATTCATGCGATACTCCCTTAACCTTGATCTCGGTCGCCGCAGCGCCGGGAAGCGACGAGAGGAGCGCTCTTCGGAGAGCATTGCCTAAGGTAAGCCCATAGCCCGCGAACAATCCTTCCACTTCAAACACTCCGTTCTTTACGTCTTCGGAAACGGTTTTTATGGAAACAGTTGAACTTAAATGTGCGTATTCCATGAGAATTTATTTATTTGTTTGTTAAAAAATGGGTATCCTTCGCGGGGCTCAGGATGACCCCGCCGCGGCGGGGTCATTTGCTGAACGACTCGACCAAGAGATTTATTTCAAACGGCATTTCGATGTCTTCCGGAAGCGAGATCACTTCGCCCTCAAGCTTCTCCGCATTGAGGCGAAGCCATACTGGCGGATCATATTTCTTCAAAAGTTCTATGCGCCGCGTGAACGCCGCTTTCTGTTTGGATTCCTCGCGTGCCGCGACGAGGTCCTTCACGCGCACTTCATATCCCGGCGAAACGACCTTTTTGCCGTTCACCGCGATATGGCCCTGCAAAACCAGCTGGCGCGCGGCAAGTCGCGTCGGCGCAAAACCAAGGCGATAGACCACGTTATCGAGGCGGCGCTCGAGAAGTTCCACAAGCTTCGCTCCGTTTGCTCCCCGCTCCGCCGCGGCAATGCCGAAGAGCCGGCGCAAATTCCGTTCATCCACGCCGTAGGCAAGCTTAAACTTGCTTTTCTCGCGCAACTGAAGGCCAAATTCCGAGAGCGTCCGCGGACGCGATTTCGGGCCATGCACGCCGGGCCGGTAAGGCTTCCGTATGAGAGCGGACTTCGGCGACATGCCGCGTTCTCCCTTAAGGCCGAGTGATATGCCAAGCGCACGTTCTCTTTTTTCTTTAGGACCGAGCATTTGAAAAAGTGTAAGGTTTAAAGTTGAAAGTGTAAAGCTCTGAATTGCGATTAGAATCGGAAATTTTGTTTTTTCAGTTGCTCATCGTTAGTCGCTAATCGCTTCTTTTATACTCTCCTCACCTTCGGCGGCCGCGGACCGTTGTGGGGAATCGGTGTCACGTCTTTTATGGAATTCAAAATGAACCCTTCGTTGATGAGCGATCTGATAGCAGAATCTCTCCCACTGCCGATGCCTTTCACGATAACGTCGATCTCTTTTGGGCCGGTCGCTTTGATCTTCTCGACGATGGCCGCAATAACTTTTGACGAAGCAAATGGCGTGGCTTTCTTCGGCCCTGAAAATCCAAGAGCTCCCGCCGAGGCCCAGGCGAGCACATTGCCTGCGGTATCGGTCACGGTCACCACGGTGTTGTTATACGAAGCATTGACATAAACCTTTCCTTTTTCCACCTTCTTTGATTTTTTCCCGCCCGCTTTCGCGACGGCAACATCAATCGCCGCGCCCTCTTTCAGCGCTTCCTCGTTTGATTGTGTGGTAACTTTTTTCTTCCCCATAGTAGTAAGTTTATGTTGGAGCGATTAGTTATTAGCGATTAGGGTCATTTTCTTTTTTATCTCATTGCTAGCCGCCGATCGCTAATCGCTTTTATTTCAGATCTACCTTCCTCTTCCCGCTGCCTGCGGTTTTTCTCACATTTCCCCGAACCGTCCGAGAGTTCGTTTTTGTCCGTTGCCCGTGCACGGGCAATCTTCGGGCATGCCGCATGCCGCGGTAGGTCTGCAGATCCTTTAACCGGCCGATATTGCTCCGTACCCGTTGGCGGAGGTCTCCTTCCACCGGATAATTCTTTTCAATGAAATTCTGCACTTTTAATATTTCTTCCGCGGTCATATCCTTTGCGCGCTTATTGGGATCTACCTTCACGGCCGCGAGGATCTTTGTGCTCAAAGACGGTCCGATGCCGTAGAGGTACGGCAACGCCGCTTCAATCCTTTTGCCGTCAGGGATATTGACTCCGAAGATTCTCATTGATTATTAGTGGCGAGCAATTAGCGATTGGCGATTAGTATTCTTGCTCTAGTCGCTAATAACTAATCACCAGTTACTGTTTTTTATCCTTGTCGCTGTTTGTGCTTCGGCGTTTTGCAGACAACATAAATTTTCCCGTTCCGTTTCACGATCTGGCACTTCGCACAGATTTTTTTCACCGAACTTCTGACTTTCATGATATTGAGTGATGAGTTATCGACGATTGGTGATTGGATTTTTCAACTTTTTTTTAATCGCTAGTCGCTAATCGCTTGTATTTATAACCTTCTCACGATCCGTCCCCTCCTGCCGTCGGGACTCAACTCGACAAGAACCCGGTCTCCGGGCAAAACCCGGATATGGTTCATCTTCATTTTTCCCGCGAGGTATGCCAATACCTTGGCGTCCATATCTTTCATTTTGATGCGAAACGCCAAGCTGGGCAGTGCTTCAACTACCAGACCTTCCTTTGCCGTCGCGGACGGCGGTACATAGGGTCGTGGCCTCATGCGGCAATAAAAAATGGCATTGCCATATGATTCCGACTCATGGATCTCGCTGTTGTGAAATTCATCTGACAAGAAAGAGTATAGCGGAAGAGAGGTTGCTCTGTCAACGGCTCCGGGGACTGCCTTTCGAAATGACCTTGCTACGTTACATCTCCCTTATGCTCTTACTCATCCGTACTCATGGTTGGTATAAGTTCAGTCATTTCGAAAGGCAGTCTCCTCCGCTTATTTTTTCCGGTTACGATCCATCTTCCCCGATCGTCACTTGCCACATTCACTGCCTCAAAACGCGAGAAAAGTTTTTGAAGTTCTTCTTTGCCGTAGAAGCTGTGTGGCAATCCTTTTTCTGGCCCTGAGAGAGGAACGTAGGTTCCCGGAGCTATTTCTTTTGTTTTTCTGAATGTCGCCCATCGTTTCAAACTGGTCATTCGTGGAAATGTAATAAAAATCATTCCTCGGGGAAGCAGGGATTTATATATTGCGCCAATCAACCTTTCGATATCCTTCTTTCTTGCATGTTGGATCGCGGCGACAGAGATGACAAGGTCGTATTTTTTTATCGGAAAACACTCCTGATACATATTGCCCGTGCAGAGTTCCACTTTTTTCCCCAATGCCCTGCGCGCCATCTTAATTGCCGCAGGACTCGAATCAACACCCGAAACCTTAAAACCTAATTCCTGAAGCAATTTAAGATATTTACCGTCGCCGCAACCTAAATCTAAAACTGATTTCGTTTCAAATTTCGCTTTTCTTAAAAAAGAAATGAACCATAAATATCATCACTGAGACTTGCCCATGCTTCGCCGCCTTTCTGATACTTCCGATATATTTTATCCCACGCGTTATTATCCATCGTTTTCTTATTATAGGCCAAAACAACGAGGCGCGAGGCTATGGTTTTGGGACCGTGAGCAAGGGCGTGAAGGGATGCCGAGAGCTCCCGCTTTCCGGAAGCTCGCGGAACCGCGGCGGGTTAAGGCATACCGATTCATATCGGTACTGCCTGCCGTGGTGAGCGAAGAGGCACGTTTCCCTATTGGAGGAAACGATGCCGGTCTTCCGGAAACGGGAGCTCGAGACCCTTCCTGAGCGAGTTACATTCCTGCGCCGGAGCGTGCTGGTCCCAAAACCATGGCCCCACGCTATATCCCCCACTTTGCCGAGGCGAGGACGATGACGAGAAGCGTGGCAATGCCGATGGCGGTCATGCGGATCCGGCGCGGTTCAAGTTCGCGGAAAAAATACGCGGGCACAAGGTCAAGGAGAAGCGCCGCCGCAAGGAACGCCACGATCGATTGGTAAATAAAGTCCACCGGCAGAAAGAGACAACCTACGAGGACTTCAAAAAGGATCAGGGTGGAAGCGAGGATCGCCGCGCGGCGTGGACGCCTGCCGTGTTCGCGGTCAATCTCAATGCCGTGGCGCGCGACGATGACGCCATTCATGAGTAAACCAAACATGATCGCGATAATCCATGCCCACGCCAAGGAACCAGGCGAAATGCCGTTCTGCCAGATGAGAAAGAATTCACGGAAAAGAAAGAAGGAAAGCGCCATGGCGAGCATCACCCGCGCCGATTTTCGATCGATAACGAAAAATTCCTTGATGAGCAGGAGGTAATAGCACAGCGCACCGTAAAGCATTGCCATGAGCGCGCTCTGGGGAGTTGCGAGTGAAATGCCGAGGAGCGCAAGAAACGCCCACAGGTTTTTGCGAGACTCGAAGGGCGGCAAAAAATAAATGGCGCACGCTATCAGAACAAAAAGCCACGCTGGCAGATACCACCACGCAAGAGCAAAAAAAATTGCTTTAGTGAGCGATAACCAGTGAATTCGCTTTGAAATTGACGTGAGCTTTGCTGCCATCTTTGAGGTCGCCGCGGATGATCTTATCTGCCAGCTTATCAAGAATGACCTTCTGAATCAAACGGCGGAGCGGCCGCGCGCCGAATTCGGCGCTGAATCCTTCGCGGGCGAGATACTCCCGTGCAGCAGGATCCACCGTCAGTTCAATATGATGCACTTCGCCGAGCTGTTTCGCGACCGCTGCAATCTGGATATCCACGATCTTTTCGAGATCCTGTTTGCGGAGCGGATTAAAGATCACAATCTCATCAATGCGATTCAGAAATTCCGGCCGGAAACCGTGTTTCAAGGCGTCCATCGTTTTCTTCCGAAAATCGTTTTCTTCGTCGGACGCCGCATTCGTGCCGGCGCTAAAACCGATGCGCGACATCGCCTTCATGTGTTCGCTCCCGACATTCGACGTCATGATGATGATGGAATTTTTGAAATTCACCGTTTTCCCCTTGCTGTCGGTAAGGCGGCCGTTATCCAAGACCTGGAGCAGCAGATTAAAAACTTCAGGATGTGCTTTCTCTATTTCATCAAATAAGATCAAGCTGTATGGCCGATGGCGGACCATCTCGGTAAGCTGGCCGCCTTCGTCGTATCCCACATAGCCCGGCGGGGATCCCACGAGCCGGCTCGTGGCGTGGCGCTCCATGTATTCTGACATGTCAATGCGGATCAATGCCTTTTCGTCGTTGAACATGAATTCGGCAAGTGCCTTGGCGAGTTCGGTCTTCCCAACGCCGGTTGGTCCGAGGAACATGAAAGAGCCTATCGGGCGGTTCACGTCCGAGAGGCCGGCGCGGGCGCGGCGAAGCGCAGAGGCAACCGCCGTGATGGCTTCATTTTGTCCCACGACGCGGGCGTCAAGCGCTTCTTCAATCTTCACCATTTTTTCGGTATCCGATTCAAGCATTCGCCGCAGAGGAATGCCGGTCCATACCGAAACGATCGCAGCGACATCTTCTTTATCAACGGCATCCTTCAGAAACCGCGCTCCAGCCGAGGTCTTGGCGCGTTTTCCTTTCGGAGCGCCCACGCCAAAATTTTTCTTTTCAAAAACTTGGAAATCTTTCTCTGCCCGCGGCAACTCGCCGTAAATGATCTCCGCGACGCGCTCCAGATTACCGTCGCGCTCCGCCACTGCCGCTTCTTGTTTTAAATTTTCCACCTTCTGGCGAAGTTGATGCAGGGTCTCAAATTTTATCTTTTCCGTATGCCATTTTACCGAAAGCTCGTCGTTTTTGTCTTTGAGCTTCGCAAGTTCGTTGCCGATTTCCCCGATGCGCGTTTTGGCCTTCTCGCCTTCTTTGGTAAGCGCTTGGCGCTCCACCTCAAGCCGCGTAATCTCCCGCCGTATCACGTCAATTTCTTTGGGCAGGCTTTCCGATTCCAAACGCCGCGCGGCAGCGGCTTCGTCAATCAGGTCCACCGCCTTGTCGGGCAGAAACCGGTCAGTAATGTAACGCGCCGAAAGATTTACCGCTTCCACGATCGCATCGTCCGCGATCCGCAAGCCGTGGTGAATCTCATATTTTTCTTTCAAGCCGCGCAGGATTGCAATGGAGTCATCCAGGGACGGCTCCTCCACCATGATCGGCTGGAAACGCCGCTCGAGCGCGGGATCTTTTTCAATGTATTTCTGATATTCGCGAATGGTCGTCGCACCGATGGCGTGCAATTCCCCGCGCGCAAGGGCGGGCTTTAACAGGTTCGAAGCGTCTACCGCGCCTTCCGCGGCGCCGGCGCCCACAATCGTGTGAATTTCATCTATGAAAAGAATGATGCGCCCGGCGGCATTCTTCACTTCTTTTATGAACGCGCGCAAGCGGTCCTCAAACTCGCCGCGGAACTTCGTGCCGGCGATGAGCGATCCGAGATCAAGCATGAGCACTTCCTTGCCTTTTAAAATCTCCGGCACATCACCCGAGGCGATGCGCTGGGCAAGACCTTCCACGATCGCGGTCTTCCCGACGCCCGGTTCACCAATGAGGCATGGATTGTTCTTGGTCCGGCGTGAAAGGACCTGCATCAAGCGCCGCAATTCATCGTCGCGGCCGATCACTGGATCAAGCTCTCCTTTCTTTGCTTTCTCGCTAATATTCACCGCATATTTTTCGAGCACCTGGAACTTCGTTTCCGGGTTTTCATCCACCACGCGGGTTGATCCCCGAAGCTGGGCAAGCGTCCGAAAGGCGGTCTCGCGGCGGATGCCAAACTTTTCAAGAACATTCTTCGCAGTGCTTGGTACGTCAAGCAAAGCCAAAAGAAGATGTTCGCACGAAACGAACTCGTCCTTCTGCTGCGCAGCGACCTTCGCGGCCTTATCAAGCACGGCCATGAGCTCGGGCGAAAGATACAATTGTCCGACCGGCGCGCCCGATATGATAGGCGGAATACGGTCCAGCTCAAATTCGATCTGTTCGTCCAGCTTTTCAATGTTTACGCCGGAACGTTCAAGCACCGGAACGACAAGCGACTGTTCGTCGCCAAGGAGTGCCGCCAAAAGATGGAGGACCTTCAGTTCGCCATGATTTTTCTGCGCGGCAACATCCTGCGCGTTCTGCAATGCCTCTTGGGCCTTGATGGTGAACCGATGGAAGTTTGGCATTGTCTTTATTATACCGAACTTAACCGAAAAATGTTTCCGAAAAAATTATTTTACTCATTATAATCTTGTGGGTCGGCCATTGTCAATCTCGATGTTAGATTGCTAACGGCTCCGAGTTCTCATTCTGCGCGACTCAAACTCACAGTCGCGCAGAATGAGAACCCTCCGCTTATTTCCT
>CAZADL010000020.1:10551-12111 GCA_964483915.1 uncultured Candidatus Saccharibacteria bacterium
CTCAAACTCACAGTCGCGCAGAATGAGAACCCTCCGCTTATTTCCTATACGATCGCGGGCACCCGCCATTTTTTCTCTTCGCTCACATATTTTAAGCTCGCTTCCGCAGAGGTCGCGCAAAATGGAAGACCTTTGCTTGTTTTTCCATATTATTCGGTCGCACATTTTTATCTCGTCTCCGTTGAGTTGTTCGACAGGAAGTCTTGCACCAAATACAGAATTTTGACATTTCAGTAACCGTGGCTTATATATAGTTTAGGAAAGGAGGTGCCCCATGAGTCTTTTTATGAGTCCAGAACCTCCGAAGCGGAGGTTCGGGGCACGGGGATGGACGTTTCTCATTATTGCAGTGGTGCTCGGTGCTATACTGATCCACCACCTTCTCCGTTGATGGAGCGGAAGCCCTTCTCGCACGATCGGAACACATGGGACAATGCGAGAGGGGCTTTTCCTTTATGAATTTCCTTCAAGAATTGTAATGCGACTATTGAATCGCCTCATTTGCTCAAAAAATTCCTGTTGGCCGTCGAAAAGTCGTTTTTGACCTTCGAATAAAATATCGAATTTGGCGTTAGCTTCGGCGCGGAATGCTTCGAATTTCGTCTCAAGATTTTTCATTCTCTCCTCCAATTTATCGATTCGGGCATTTAAGGCGCTGTATCCTTCCAGTAATAATGAGCGTTTTCCTTGCATGCCCTCGAGAATAACACCGAAATAGCGATCGCGAGCCGTGACCGCCTCCGGAATCTTGCTGATCTTTTTCCTAGCCATGACCATGGCATGATAACAAGAAGAAACGACCACGCAAGTTTTATTTAATGAATTTTTAATCCAGCAGAGAGGATGGTTCTAATCGCTAATCGCTAATCGCTCATTGTTTATTGCCCCGCGGGACGCTGGCCGAGCGTAACTGCTAGCGTCATCTCTTTGCCGCCGCGATTCACGGCAAGGGTCACCACATCGCCGACATTGTGCTCGGCGATAATATCGCTCAGCGTATGATTGGCTTCAACCTGTTGGTTGCCTACCTTAAGAATAATATCCTCCGCCTGAACCCCCGCTTTCGCCGCTGGAGAGCCAGGTTCCACGGCCGGACCGCCGCTCGAACCGCGCACGAGGGCGCCCATGCTCACCGAAAGATTTTGCTGTTTTGCAAAGTCAGCCGTGATCATAAGGTAGCGCACGCCAAGATAGGCCGACTGGATTTCTCCGGTCGTCTTGACCGAAGCAATGTCGTGCTTCGCGCGATTGATCGGAATCGCGAAACCGATGTTCTGCGCGCCTGACGCAACCGCCGTATTGATGCCAATGACTTCGCCCTGCAGATTAAGAAGCGGACCGCCGGAATTGCCGGGATTGATCGCTGCATCGGTCTGGATGACGCCCTGAATGGTTTCCTGCTGGCCGTTCGCCTGATCGCTCGCCGTTACGGTCCGTTCAAGCCCCGAGACGACGCCCACCGAAACCGTGTTAGAGAACTGACCCAATGCATTTCCGATTGCAATGGCCGTCTGGCCAAGTTCAAGGCCATCGGAATCGCCCAAACTGACCGTCGCAAGT
>CAZADL010000021.1:0-11975 GCA_964483915.1 uncultured Candidatus Saccharibacteria bacterium
TCCATTTCCCGTCCCTGCTTTCGGCGCCATCTTATTATGCCTGAGTTTCAACCAACGATAGGATTGGAAGTACACGCCGAACTTAAGACGCGGACAAAAATGTTCTGCGACTCGCTGAACGATCAGGCGGACGAAGTCGCCGATTTTGCGCGCGAACTCCGGCTCATTCTGCGCTATCTCGGCGTTTCGGACGCTAACATGGAAAAAGGACAGATGCGGATCGAGGCGAATGTGAGCTTGAACATGGGAACGTACACGGAACTCAAAAACATCAATTCGTTCAAGGCGGTTCATGACGCCGTAGAATACGAACTGTGGCAGCAGGAGGATGCCATGAAAAAGGGAGAGAAACTGGTCAAGGAAACGCGCAGATGGAACGAGGCGCAACAAAAGACCGTATCGCAGCGTTCCCAGGAAGAAGCGCACGATTACCGTTATTTTCCGGAGCCCGACCTGCCGCTCTTCGAGACCAAAGAATTCGAGATCGACCGTTTGCGGGACGAATTGCCGAAATTGCCGGAAGCCAAGCGCAAACGTTTCAAGGACGAATATGGATTATCGGATAAGCAGCTCGAGCTTGTTATTGCCGAGCCGGCCGTCCATGACTACAAAAAGGGGAAGACGGCAAGCTTGCAATTCCTCATCGGAAAAGCGATGGCAAAATTGAAGGGCCGCGCAAAACCGGATATGTTTATGGATCTATTGAAGCGAATGTTGGGCACCGAATAACTTTCGCTTCTGTGTGCGCGCGGAAGGAATCGAATCCCCGCCGGAGTTCATCCCTGACCGGATCGAGGACGGGGACAGACTCTTCGACTTTTCATTCCGCCTTAGGCGAATACCCTGCGCCGTGGCGCAGGGATGAGCCAAGCCCGGAGTCCCGCGTGAGCGGGACGGAGGCCTTCGGCTCCGAGAACTCAGGCTCGAAGAGGCGGAGAATCTCCCGGGACGCATCGGTGCAGGCGTATGCCTGTGCGCGGGTATCCGCAGGATACTCAGGGCTTTAGCCAGGGGAGATTTATTTCTCCGACCAGTTCCGTAAGTGAATAAACGGGGCGGATGTCCTGATCGATTTTTCTTTCATACTCCGGATCGATACCCACGACGAGCGGCGCATGGCGTTCCATTGCGGCGCCAAATCCAAAGAAAGAGCGTGACGGGGTTCACGGTTTCTTTCGGAAACCAAAAAGAGATAAGGTCCGCGGCGCGTAATTTTTCAAATCCCCATCGGATCTGTTCTTCAACCGCTTTCGGTTCCGTCGGGAACGCGTCTCGCCGCGGATTGAAGATGGTGATGGCGAGTTCTTCGAGCGCGTTGCTCGCTTCACTTTGCCGATCGGGGGCAGTTGGTGATCCCGCCAGCCAAAAAGATACTCGCGAACTTTGCTCGTTCATCGCTCGGAGCTTTTATCGATTGCATATTCTTTCAGTCTACTACAAAACAGATTAAAAAATATTAAACTACAGTTCGTTTTATGGACGGTCGTCCATAAAACGAACTGTAGTGGATCGGATCGGATCGGGGTGAAAAAGAGGTATAATAGTCAGTATACCCACATGATTGAAGAGAAAGGATACGTCGAGCATTCGGGGAGGGCCATTGATACCGGCGGGAGCTTTACGCATGTCATGGCGATCACGCTCGATCCGCAGACGAACTACCGCGAGGGTATTATTCGCTGCATCACGAGCCGTACGAGCGACCCCGCCCTGAGCGGTAATATCGACCGGAGCGAGCTGCGCAAGATACACGGAAATTCGCTTGAACATTTTACGATCGACAGGGAACTATCATGGATGATTTTTGCTATACTGAAATTGTGGCCGGAAAAATAAATAATTTTTTATGAAAAAAATCATCATGGCGGTTGTTCTCGTTGGCATGGTTCTCCCGGTTTTTTCGTTCGCACAAACTACGCAGGTCGCACAAAGCGCAAATTTGCAGGCGCTCTTGAAGCAGGTGATCGCTCTCCTCGAGCAGGAAGTTGCGCAGCTTGAGACCCAGCTTGCGTCGATGAATGCAGCGGCGACTGCATCGTCTCCCGTGACAGCGTCATCGACCGCCATTTCGTCATCGACCTTGTCGGTCGCGGCGACGTTGACCGCGGCAGCGGCGGGCATTACGTCAAATTCGACCTCCGGTATCTCTACCACCCTTATTGCGCAGACCGGAAAGATGCCGTTTCAGGAGATTGGAGCGATTACGATCGGCGCTTCAAATTCCGGCCCGATCGAGCTCGGTTCGCTTAAGCTCACGTTCAGCGGCAACGGCTACACTGCCGGAAGTTCGACGTTTTTGGACACGGTAGTCCTCCGGGATCCGAATGCCGTGGATGTGGCGACATCGTTCGGCGCCGTGGTCGTGCGCGACGCGAATGCGGGAACGATAAACTGGACATTCCCGCCGTCTGCTGTAAATCTGCCCGTTATTTCTCCGAGCCAGCATCTCACGTTGCAACTATGGGGTGCAACGAATGCGATACCGGGGATCTCGGGAACATCCGAATCACTTTCCGCCGTTGTCCAAAATACGGGCGATCTCACGTTCTATGACGGTGCGGATCCCGCGGCTATCGCGACCGGTCCCATTCCGCTCGGAATAACCGAGGTTCCTATCGCGGTAGTATCCCTTTCTTGGGGAGTCGGGATGTAGCGGTAAGTTTTCTGAATCTTTCAACGACCCTCCCTGCGTCTGCCGCATTTTTGGTTGTCATGAGCTCTCTGCGGAGCGCTTTCGCGCCGAGGAATCCGGACGCGTAAGCCTTGAAATGTTTTTTCATAACATCGAAACTTTTGAGGCGATTTTTTGGATCGTTGCTTTTATAGAGTTTTTCAAAAAGTGCGGCGTGGCGGACCATGCAATCCAGTTTTTCGTGGGTGCCGGGCTGCTTGCCCGAGAAAAACCACGGATTGCCAAAAACGCCTCTGCCGACCACGACGCCATCAATGCC
Source organism: uncultured Candidatus Saccharibacteria bacterium (assembly GCA_964483915.1). Classification (GTDB taxonomy): domain Bacteria; phylum Patescibacteriota; class Minisyncoccia; order UBA6257; family 2-01-FULL-56-20; genus CAJAQL01. The sequence continues at coordinate 2,952 of CAZADL010000021.1, forward strand.
AAATGCTTGGACTTTCGCGCGCGCGTCGTCTAATGAATCCACATCGCCGTTGCAGAGGACTACGGTATCCGGCGCAAATTTATTTCTCAATGCTGCGATTTCTGCCGCAAGTTCCCAATGTGCCGGAACGTCAGACATTTCATTCCGCGTGCGAAGATGGACCGCAAGTTCTGCAAGGTCTTCTTTGAGAAGCGCGGGAAACCAATCGTATAATTCATTTTTTGTATAGCCGATGCGAGTTTTTACCGACACGGGCATGCCGCGAGCGCCACGTTTTGTTGCCCGAATGATCTTTTGTGCGAGATCCGGATTCTTGATGAGCGCCGCTCCCGCGCCTTGCTTTTCGACATCTTTGTCGGGACATCCCATATTGATATCAATACCGTCGCAGCCAAGTTCGCGGATGATTACGGCCGCTTTTTCAAATTGTTCCGGCTTTGCGCCGAAAATTTGGGCGACGATCGGATGTTCCGCTTTGTCGTATGAGAGGTCAACGAGCGCCCCCTCTTTTCCCTTGGAAAGCAGCGCTTCCACCGAGACGAATTCGGTCCAAAAAACATCCGGACGGCCGCATTCCACAAACATACGCCGGAATGCCGCGTCCGTGACATTCGCCATCGGCGCAATCGCGAAGATCGGCTTTTTTAACTTGTTCCAGAAGTTTTTCGGCATGGACGTTGTTTAGCATAGCGAAACTTTTTTTATCTGTCACGACGAGCGTAGCGAACGATCCTTTCTTATGATAAGCTCACATGGTTATGATTGAATTTTCCATCCTGAAGAAATCCAAGCAGAGCCGCGCGCGGCTTGGTGTTTTAAAGACATCGCACGGAGAGATTGAAACACCGGCATTCGTGCCGGTTGCGACGAATGCGACGATAAAAGCGTTGCGTAGCGATGAAGTTCTCGAAACAGGAACGCAAATTTTGATTTCGAATACCTACCATCTGCATATCGAGCCGGGAGAAAATGCGATCAAAAATTCCGGCGGGCTGAATAAGTTTATGAACTGGCCACGGCCGACGATGACCGACTCGGGCGGATTCCAGGTGTTCAGTTTGGGATTCGGCCGCGACATGGGTATTGGGAAAATGACAAAATTCTTTCCGGGGAAATTGGAGAGGCTCATTGAAAAGAATGCCCAGCCGAATCGTGTACATATTACGGATGACGGTGTTCGTTTTCAGTCACCGCTTTCGGGAAAAGAAATATTTTTAGGGCCGAAAGAATCAATCATCATACAAGAAAAACTTGGCGCTGACATTATTTTTGCATTTGACGAATGCACGCCGTCGCATGCCACGCGATCATATATTGCAAGGTCAAGCGAACGTACGCATCGGTGGGCGAAAGAATGCCTGAATGTAAAAAAATCGAAACAGGCACTCTATGGCATTGTGCAAGGTTCGCATTTTAAAGATCTGCGGCAGGAAAGCGCGCGCATGATCGGCAAAATGGATTTTGACGGGTTCGGTATCGGCGGCGATCTCGGTATTTCAAAAAAGGGGACGGCGGATGTTTTGCGCTGGACCGTGCCGCTGCTCAATGAAAAAAAACCGCGCCACCTTTTAGGCATCGGGCATCTGGAGGACGTTGAACTTATCGTACGGCAAGGCGTGGACACGTTTGATTGCACGGTGCCGACGCACTATGCGCGCCATGGCGTTGCGTTTACAAGCAAGGGACGCATTGATTTTACAAAAAGAGAACTGCTCGAGGGCAAAAGCCCCGTTGATGCAGGATGCGATTGTCTCGTTTGCGCGCACTATCGCCGAAATTATGTTGCGCACCTCATTCGGGCGCGGGAGATCACGGGTGCGGCGCTCCTCACCTTCCACAACCTTTACTTTTTTAACGCTTTCGTTTCTAAAATCAGGGAAAAGATAAAAAAGGGGAGAATATAGAAGATCACTTCGCGAAATCAGATCTGAGCAGATGATTCTGGGCATCTTTCAGATAGAGCGTGTTAGCGTCGGGGTCGTACTGTGGTGCCGTGCCCTGCGCTACGGTTATGAAATTCGCCAAACCGGCATCCTGAAGATCAAGAAATGAAACCTGATCGGGATAAGAGATGAAAAGATGATCATTGTCGCGGTACCAGAGCGCAGCTTGCGCGGCGCCCACGTCCGGCAGGTTAAAGCGATAATATCCTTGTGGATCGCCGAGAGTAAATATTTCCAAGCTGCGTGACTCGAGCATCGCGATTCGCGAACCGCCTGTCGCAACGCTCACGCTCCGCACATCATCTGCCAGTTTTTTCAGGTTCTCTTGGTTGGTATCGTAGAGATAGAAGGATCCATGCTCGGTAAGGATTCCAAGCAGGTTGCCGGTGATCCAAATGAGCTTTTTTATGTTGCTGTCGAGCGCGATGGTGGTCGATACAGTGATGCTTGATGAGAGATCGTAAAAAAACAGAGGCGTGGCATTGAACTTGTTTGAAACAGAAGCCCATGCCACCGTGTTCGGCGATACGGCAACGCTTGGCACAAGAACCTGTCCCCGGGGCGACGTGCCAACAAGAGTGCCCGTCGGCTGGGTCATATCAAGGAGCCCGATTCTGCTCACGCCCACCGCGATCACCGCTGAATTTACCGCAGGATTGAAAAAGAGCTGGGGAGCGGTTGAGGTGAAACCGGTTCCTGAAAGAATATTGGACAAATTTGTTACGGCGCCGGATTGCGTATCGGCAAATTCATGGACCCCTTTTGTATTTTGAAAAACAACGGACTGCAGGTCGGGAGAGGTCGCAATCAATTTTCCAAAGCCAATCGTTTTTCCGTCGAGCGAGATCTTTCCGCCAGTTGATTCGAGGAGCACGCTGCCATGCGATGCCACAAAATCGGCGACACTGCTCGTTACGGCGTCCGTCGCGTGCGCGGGAATCAAAACGGCGTACGTGTGATTTGACACAAGAGACGGTAACACGGCTATATTCTCGTTCCAATCGCGATAGTTGGGTGCCGTGAGAGCGAGCCGATACGTTCTCGGAAAAAGATCGGAGATAAGTGTGCCGCGGCTTAAGATTCCCGGCCGGTTGGGGATAAATTTGCCGTTCAAAAAAATAGCAGCGCCCTCCGGATAGGAACGGACATATATGCCACCCACCTTACTCATATGGAAACTCGGAAAATCCATCCGCCAGCCCTGCGCGAAAAGAATAATGCCGGTGCCAAGCACCAAGAAGATGAGGCAAAACAGATAAAAAAGAGCCCGACGGCCGTTGCGTGACATAATTATATTATATAATATTTTTTGGAGTTTTGGAAGACGTTGCACTGCCGGGCGGTATGGTATACTCAATGTGGATCCCGTCGTAAGATCTCGGATCAAACAATTATAAAAAGGAAGGCGAATTTCTTCGGCCTGTGGGTCGAAGGTGAGCCTACCCACGTGGCGTTATTATGCCAGAGATCAAGGCGGGATTTACCAAAACATCGGCACAAGCCGATTTTTTGGTTGTCGAGCATTGTCCCGTGTTATAACATTAGGCATGCGTTTTAGGTAAACGTCCGACCTGGGATGGGAACAAGCGAAAATTTCTGCGGTGAATCGTTTCACAACGTAGGGTATTATAAAGGTTGCACAGGTTCCGCGCCTACGCCGCAGGTATCAGAAAGCGTCACGCTCAGTATCACATTGGAAAAGAGAGGAGGCACATTGAGTCTGTAGCTCTGAATGTTGATCATATTGGGATTTCCGGCCGTCGCATAACAAATCGTTCCTGCATAATGGTATCTATATATTGTGGCTTGGAACGCGTTGCGTATTTGAGCGACGGTCCCGTCAAAATAGATCGACATACGATCAGGATACTGATTAGTAATCGAAAAGCCCCGTTGAGTGAGCCAGTCGCTTACGGTGGTGATGGTGTCGGTCGACGCCCCGAATTGCTGTCCAAATTGCTCGGGCGTAATCCACTTGTGATAATTTTGGGAGTTTGGATCCTGCTGGTCATTCAATAATTGATCTTCGAGAGCTTTTTGCTGAGGAGTTTGTTTAAAAGCTATCATCATTCCTTGTATCATCTGATCGTCGGGAGCAGGACCAGAATTTTGCTGGAGTGTTTCATAGTACCAAACACCACCGCCAGCCACCAAAACTCCTGCTATTATTATGAGCAGGACGACAATCAGCGCAAAACCTCTGTGAGTCATATGTAAAGTATATCACACCTATCCTTATTATTGGGTTGTCTTCTTCGTTAAAACCTTGGAAAGCAAGCTGGGAAGCAAATAAAATCCAGACTTGGTTTTATTAATACAAACGGAGAACTTCTTTTCTGGAAGATTAATCTTCCTGATTATGACTACGCCGTCTCAGGGGGGTTCGTCTTCGCATACTCCTACAATAGCACGGTCATGCCCCATCCTATCTTCCGTAAAACCAGAAGATCGCGGAACCCTGCCTGCCGGCAGGCAGGCGCGGCAGTGTAAAAATAATTGCGAGCGCGAAGAACGGACACATGGTTTTGGACAGTAAGACCGGCCTAGCGGCCTTGGAGCGCTGCCCAAAACCATATATCCGTTCTTTATTCCGCATCATTTTCATAAACGGAGAGCTTCTTTTCTGAAAGATTAATTCTCACAGGGGGAAACAGCGCTATCGCAAGGGGGTTCGTCTTCGCATACCCCTGCGATAGCGCTGTTTCCCCCTGATCCATCTTTCAGAAAATCAGAAGTTCGTAGTTGTCGGGCCGCCGGGAAGCGAACAAAATCTTGCTCCGCAATATTTTTTGAGAACCCTCGGTTCTCAACGGCTCTCCGACACAGGGAACCGGACGCGGTTCCCTCGCCTCGCTAAAGCTCCGGCGAAGCGGGCCGACCCCCTCCGCTGTTCGATTCACGGCAGCCCTCCTCAAAACAAAGCAACCCTATGCAGGGTTGCTTTGTTTTTCGTCGGGCCGCGGGGAATCGAACCCCGGCTGCATGACCCCCAGCCACGCGTACTACCATTATACGACGGCCCGTTTTTAAGATTTTTTAATCTTCATTATGATACGTTGTTTGTATGCAGAAAACAATGTTTCGTAACGGAATCAGGTACCCTTTGGCGACTAAAGAAAGGGCGAGGAAATTAAGGAGAAGAGGACATACCTATCATGAAATTGCTCTAAAATTAAATATCAGCTGTAATTCGGCTTATTTATGGACGAAGGAGATAAAGATTTCAAAAGAGCAAAAAATGGCTATTATGGCCCGGGCAGCGGCTCATGCATTTCCACCAGAACGTCGCGCAAAATTAAGCGCGTTAGCAAAACTTCACTTGGCTCCATCTGAAAAATATACCAAAGAGGTTCTTTTAAATAAAATTACCGCCTTTTACGGGGAAAATGGTAGGATTCCATTGAAACGAGAATTCAACATGTATCGAGAATACCAGAAACGTTTCGGAGGGTGGAATCAGGCAATTCGTGCCGCGGGATTTGATACTAATCCTGAATTATTCGCGCATAAGTTTACTGCGCGCGATGGGCACCGTTGCGATTCGTTCACCGAAAGAATGATTGATGATTTTCTAAGTGATCATGGCATCAAACATGAACGGAACTGGAAATATGGAACGACAAAGATGACAGCAGATTTCTTCATCCGGCCAAATATAATTGTTGAATTCTTTGGATTAGCTGGTGTACAGAAAAAATACGACAAAATAGTTTTACTGAAAAAAGATTTTTCCCGTCGGCATGGATATAAATTGGTAGATCTTTATCCGGGAGATATTTTCCCGCAAAATAAAAACAGTCTTGATATTGTATTGAAGAGACTGAACACATAGGGTCGGCTAAGCAGCAACTTATGCCACAGTCTTCGCTGCTTTAATTCTTACCGTTTTATGTTGCGTCTTAATGCAATTCGTGCATATCTTCACACGTTTGCCATCCACCTTGCCCCACTGGAGATTGGGATATTTCCGCGTCCAGTTGACCGGGTTATAGTGTGCGCGAAGCAAGCGGCGAGCGCCGCCCATCTGCGATCCTTTATGGCATACTGCGCACTGTCTCATGGGGGAGAGTATATCGCAGAATGAACCTCTTAGCAAGGGAAATGCTATTCCACACTAATCTTCAGCTTCTTCGTCTTCTTCCGGTTCACCTTCGGGAGGCGGACCGTGAGAATGCCGTTCTTGAACGTGACGTTTGCGCCGTCTGGATCCACTTCCTGAGGAAGGATGATAGATCGCGCGAAACGGCCCCAATAACATTCTTGGTAAAGATAATCCTCGCCGCCAACTTCCTTTTCGCGATGGCGCGATCCGCGGATTGAGATCGAATCAGAGGTTACTTGAATATCAATGTCCTCCGGCCGGACGCCTGCGATCGCCGACTCAACGACAATATCGCTTGGGGTCTGGTAAACATCCACCGTAAGCTGGCCTTCAGGTTCGCCGTTTTCCCATGCGGCACGCTCTTCTTTCGATTCAATAATTTTTGGTTTCATGGTTTTCGGTTTGGCGGCCGTTATGATTTCCGCAGGGCTTGCCGCCGCTTTCACAAGCTCCACTTCATACCGCTCGCCCGCGTCAGATTTCCCGCCCGCAAGCTCCTCAAAAAATTTTTCTTCTGAAGCTTCCATGGTTGTGTTTTTTTGTCATTCCGAGCTTTGCGAGGAATCTCTGGGATCCTTCGTTTCACTCAGGATAAAAACTCTTTGGTCGACTATTATAATGTTGTTTTTAATTTTTCAAAATCGTTGAGCACAAAGAATCCCAAAAGGGTAAGGAAGACGAGGGCATAGATCACGCTTCCATAGTTTAGTATAAGCAAATTGAAAAAAGTGTGCAATACGGTGGCGATGGCAAGTCCGAGCATCAAATAGCGCGATATTTTATGCCGTAAAATACCAAGTGCCCAATAATATCCCACAATTCCTGATGCCAAGGAATGGAGGAGGGTGGCGCCCACAAACCGCAGCGAAATGGCTTCGGCAAAACTTGTGGCGAGCAATCCTGAAAACCCCAGGCCGTGTTCGCCAAGCGAGAACGTGGCGAGGGCGCCGATGTTCTCAAGTGTAGCGAAACCGAGCGCCGCTACGATGAGATAGATCATGAGATCTACAGGGTTCTTCGCAATCCAACTCCGGCCGATCGCGAGGTATGCCGCGGCGAATTTCATAACCTCTTCAATGAGAGCGAACACGGCGAGCGCCGCGAGCGAGAACGTTCCGACGCCAATCGCTGTTGCCCCGGTCTGAATGAAACTTTCAATAAAAACAGTGATGAGGCCGAACACCATGCCGGCCGTGAACGCAAGCAGAATGAAACGCTTTGGTTCAGGATGAGTTTCCTCTTCTTCCACATAAAAAACGAGCCAGGCAAATCCCGGCAGGAATCCAAAAATGAGCAAGAGAACGACCATAGGCTCATTTTAGCATAATAATAGGCCGCGGTGCGGTGCGGTTCTTTCAGTTGTGCACAGCTTGCATTCTTGGAAATGTTATACTGAAACCATGCATCCGGAACGAAAGAAGTTCTATCTCTGGGCGATTATCACGCTTTGCCTGATTGTCATCGCGGTCATCGTTTTTGTTGTGGCGAACCGGCCGGCGCGACCGGCGGCGCCGAACAACGTCGTAGTGAATAATTTATCCATCTACTCAATGCCGGAAAACTTCCCCTCGAACATTCCGATTGAAATGGGCGCGACCATAACCCAGAATTACAACGCAACGACGGCGGATGGCAAGATTCAGGCAACACGCGCCTTTGCGAGCAAAAAGACAGTGGACTACAACTTTGAGTTCTACAAAAATTTCATCAACGATCCGCAAAACGGCTGGACGTATCTAAATGAAGTGAATGATCTGATCCATGGAGCGCTTTTTGCGAGCGGCTCCGGCGGGATTTTAAGCATCAATATTTCTGCGGGAAGCGCGCCGGGAACCTCCATGGTCGTTATCAGTTTTCTCTCTGGCCCCGCGAAATAATAAATTATTTTTAGAAAAACAACATGAAGAAAATTTGGTTTGCCGGCGCAGGAGCAATATTTATATTATCTCTTTTGTTCTTGTTTTCCGGTTTCCGCGTCGCTCGCGCAATCTCGTCAGGCTCTATTTCGATTCAGAATGTTTCCGTGAAAGTGACACCAGCTACGCTTTTCTCTTCGTACGCGGCTTCGCTCGCGGTTTCCGGCACGGCGCAAGGATCTATCGTAGAGGGTTCCCCAAAATGTACTGATGTGAATGGCGGCGACTCGTTAGGATATCCTGAAACCGCGGAGCAGCTTGTGAATCCGACTTATTCCATAAACAGTGGAGCGAGCATGGCGTTTGCTTTAACGACTGATCGGGCCGGTCAGGATCTCACGTGTCAGTCTCCCACTCCGGCCAAACCTTATATATACACGTTTTCTTTTAATGCCGATGTAAGCAATATCAGCCCGGGCACTTCCACGATCACCGCTTGTGTTGATGATGGCGGTGTAACTCGATGTGATTCAGAACCGTTTTATATCGCGCCACCGCCGCTTCTATGCTCGCCGGCGAATACTGTCACAGCGGCAAACATCAAAAATTCGTTTATCGCCACTGGCGGTGCAGGTTCTTATGCGTGGTCCGCGCCCGCCGGGAGTCCAGACACGGGTTCGGGAACAAATTTCACGACCGCGTACAATTCTCCCGGCAGTGATGCGGTCACGGTGACGGATTCGGGTGGTACAAAAGCAGTATGTAACGTTACGGTAAATGCCACTCCCGTCTTAAGTGCCGATGCTTATACTGTCGTGGCGGACGGGATAACGGGAGACGCTCTCCATGTAACAAATGGAACACCCCTTGCGACGGCGACTCTGCATTATTCCAAGTCCTCAAGCGGAATAAGTGGCACCGATTCTATGTGTACTACGGATTCGAGCGGCGCATGCGATAAAACATACGGTCCGTGGGCAACTTCTACGAATGGAGTATCAAATCTTGGAACATGGAATTTTTATGTGACCCAAGCGATAAATGGATCTCTTTTCGGGCCGACACAGGGGCCGAAATCAAATATAATCGCTATTACTTTTGTGTCTTCGAGTACGCCTCCGCC
>CAZADL010000022.1:0-4708 GCA_964483915.1 uncultured Candidatus Saccharibacteria bacterium
TCACTTTTCCGCGACGAGTGTCGGATAAATTTCAAAGAGCGTAAGGAATAAGCTTAGGATCAGGGGCCCTAAGAATAAACCGATCGGGCCGAAAAATGAGATGCCGCCCAAGACGCTAAGCAGCAGAAGGAATGGATGGATATGCCTGCCGCGTCCGATCACGAGTGGATGCAAAACGTTTTCCATGAGGGCGGAAACGACAAAGGTGATAACAGCGAAGACAATTGCTTTTACAATTCCCGCCGTAAGCGCCACATAGAGAATGCCGGGAATAACGATGAGCGAAACGCCGATAACGGGAATGAACGCAACTGGAATTGAAACCGTGCCCCAGAACACGGGACTCGAAACACCAAACAGGAAAAATTCGAAGCCGACGACGATGCCCCAGAGAATTGCCATGAAGAGCGATCCGCGAACGACAGAGGTCGCCATGCCCATGAGTTTCTCCATGATTTCTTCCGCGCGGGATTCGGCGAGCGGCATGCCGCGCACGATAAGGACACGGAGCTTCTCGCCGTCTTTCAAGAGATAATAGAAAGCGAAAAATGCGAGAAAGAATGTCCACAAAACGCCGCCGATGCTCGAGAGTATTCCGCCAGCGTTACTTACGACATTGCCGACCGCCTGCGTGACGTACTGCCCGAGGTTTAAATTAAGCGCCGAAAAAGCGCCGCCGCTCGGCTGGTTGAACTGGGCTATCACGCTCCCCAGCCGACTGCGGATCAAACTTTCAAGCGAAGCCATGCCTCCGGAAGCAAGCTGCAAATAAAGACCCTTGGCTTCAAAAAATAATTGGTAGCCGAATATGAAAAGCGGAACGACAATCACGATCACTGCCAAGAGAACCGTGAGCAGCGCGGCGAGCCATCCGCGGTGCGGCATCGCGCGCCGGAGGCGCACGTAAACCGGATGAAAGAAAATGGCGAACGCCGCTCCAAGGATGAGAGCGCTTACTTCCGGCAGGAAAACGAGAAAAGCAAGGAGAACGGCGATCCCCAAGAGTATCAGAAAAAACGGTTTTTCAAATCTTTGAGTGTCCATGTTATAAGTATATCATATGACGGTCATCGGCATCACGGGAACTCTCGGAGCGGGCAAGGGCACCATTGTTGATTATCTCAAAACAAAAGGATTCGCGCATTATTCGGCGCGCAGTTTTATCATAAGTGAAATTAAACAGTGCGGCCTGCCGGTGAACCGCGATAGTATGGTTATCGTTGCAAACGACCTTCGCGCAGCTCATTCGCCAAGCTATATTATTGAATCGCTCTACGGTGAAGCCGTGCGGAACGGAAAAGATGCCGTTATTGAATCCGTCCGCACCGAAGGCGAGGTACAAACGCTCCGCGCAAAAGAAAATTTTTATCTTTTTGCCGTGAACGCCGATCCAAAACTTCGCTATGAGAGAATCCTTTTGCGCGGAAACGAGAGCGATAATGTCTCGTTTGAAAAATTTCTCGCGGACGAGGAACGGGAAATGCATTCAATCGATCCCAGCAAGCAAAACCTTACCCGCTGCATCGAATTAGCCGACTATCGATTTATGAACAACGGAACGATCGAAGATCTTTATGCCCAAGTTGACCAGACTCTCGGCCGCATCGCCCCAAGCGTCATGAAGGAAGGTTGATGAAAACACTCGAGCAGCTTATGATAAAGGCAGTGCTCGCATCGCAACAGCAACCGCTCGCGTTGCAGCAGAAATCGCTTGCCGCGACCATGGCGTCCAAAAACCAGTTGCTCGCCGATACGAACGCGAAGGTGATTATCAGCACCTGAAAACAGGCTGAGTCACTAGTATTTTTCATCAACCGGAAAAGAAGAAAATTGTGATTGAGGAGTAGCCATCTCATTCTGATTGAGGGCTTAGGAAAATATTCACGAACCCAGTTACAATATAGAGTAATGCCACAGGTATCACTCGTTGAGATCTTTGCGGAGACAAAATCCCAAGAGGCGGGACTTACCGAACAAGAGGCGCAAAAACGCCTCATCGCATTTGGGTCGAATGCGCTGCCGGAGGCGAAGGTTCCCGGTATCGCGGCAACTTTCTTCTCACAGTTTTTGAGTCCGCTCATTTATGTACTCCTCGCGGCCGCGGTCATCGTACTAGTGATGGGTGAGACCGCCGATGGGTTCATTATATTTTTCGTGCTCTTTTTCAATGCGGTCCGGCACGATTCAAGAAGGTAAAGCGCAGAACACACTTCGTGCTCTTCGCACCTATATTCAAGGAACCACTACCGTTCTGCGGGACGGCCAGGAGGTCATCATATCGGATAAGAAACTCGTCCCGGGTGATATTATTGTGCTCCGCGAGATGTACCGAAAGAAAGTTACCTCGTTAAAAAGGAGGAATTGATGATGCGGCAACTCGCTTTGACCAATCAAGAATCAGATTTTGGACGAACGGGAAAGAATTGGATTAAACCCTTGCAGAGTTGGATTTTAGATATACAGAAAGCCAAAAAACTGTCGCAAAGCGACAATTTTGAGGACATTAAGGTATTTGTCCAAAAAGTTGGAACGAACCATCAACTTTTAGACAAATCCGCTTCCTTTTCGTTTTCTGCGCCGTGGGATTTTTTGGCTCAATTCCTTGCTCGCCGCGCCTCTGGGCGTGGCGAGCATTCGGTCTTGTCCCCAGCGAAAAAGTTGAAAAGTTTTGAATTGTGGAGACGGAGGGAATCGAACCCTCGTCTAGCGATGCAACCGATGGGTCGTCTACGGGCGTATCCTTCGACTTTACTCGGGATAAACCCTAACAAAGTTAGGCAAATTGATCCGTTGGTGTCGTGCCGCTTTACGGATCCTCTGGTGGCATTAAGTCCCCTTATATGAGACCGGTGATGGACCCAAGGAACCCGGGTCCGCCGATCCCGACGCTGATTTGCCTATTAGGCAAACGCGAACGCCGGAGCTGCAACTTTTGTGTTGGCAGTTTAGATGATGCGGCGAGTACGTCGTCGCCCACGGCCCGCAAACCCAAGGAACATCACTATCGAAACCAGTGCGTCCCCAAATACCGATAGGAGGATAACATAAAAATTTAGAGAGAACAAATTCTTCTGGATCCTTCGTTGGGTTCAGGATGACCGACCAGAAATAATATTGAGAATGTTATTTCTGGTCGGTTACCTTCTCCACGTCGGCTCTTTTCAAAAGTTCTGTTTGCAGGGCTTCAGCGAGGTCGCGGTCAACGGCGGGCAGGACGCCTTCGGCGGTGTCTTCCTCCCCTTCTTTCGGTTCTTCCCGGCCGGCGGTGAGAATCGCGAGACGCGCGACGCCCCAGATGCGATCGGAAAGACTTTGTTCGAGATCTACGTCTTGAATCTGCCGGTAGGGAATCGCAATTTCCTCTTTCGAGAGAATTCCCCGCTTGATCTTGAGGGCGTTGTCGTCAAGCATAAACAAATAGTTTGCGTAGGTGAGGTACGCGACCAAAAACGTGATAACAAAGGTAAGAACAAAGAGAAGCCAGACGCCACAAACGAGATAAAGACTCCATGCGGTAAGAATCGTTTTTGCGAAGACACCGCTCCCCTCCGCAATAGAAATCAAAACTGCTGCGATAAAAATAATAACGCTCGGCACCATCTGATCCGACAGCATGAGCCAAAGCGTACGCCTGCCAAGTTTCTGATAATTGGGCGAGGACAAAACCGGCGCGTTTTCCATGAGCTCAGTATAGAACCTATCTCAAAAATCCTCCAGCCCGCGTTGCAGGCCATCCTGACCGAGCGCAAGGCGCGAGGGGAAGGCAGTAGCTGGGCTACGACTTTCCTGAAGCAACGCAGCGATCGGGCAGGATGGCCGCAACCCGTGGGGATCAGGCTCTTTTCGGCAAGGGCATCGTTCCTGCGGGAGTCATCGTGCCCACGGGCACGCCTCCTCCCTCACGCCTCGCCCTTGCCGAAAAGAGCCGAGATCGCGGGCGGAGGATTTTTGGGATAGGTTCTAGCACGAAGAATTTTCAATTTACAATTATCAATTTTCAATAAATTTTTGTAAATTATCCTCGTGTGGTATATAATGGCTCTATGTCTCTTATGAACAGCCGCTTCGGGCGGCGGCCGATGCCACCGTCGCGGCCGCGTATGAATCACGAGATCACGGCATCGGAACTTCGCGTGATCGGCGAGCATGGCGAGAATCTTGGCGTGATAAGCCGCGAGCAGGCGCTCATGCTCACGCGCCCCGGCGAAGGCATGGATCTCATTTTGATCGCTCCCGCGGCGAAGCCGCCCGTGGCGCGCATCATGAGCTATGACAAATTCCGCTATGAAGAAGCGAAGCGTGAAAAGAAAGAACGGGCCGCACAGAAAAGCGTTGAGATAAAGCACGTGCAGATCACGGTGCGCGCAGCCGAGAACGATCTCATGGTAAAGGTCCGGCAAGCGGAAAAGTTTCTTGCCGAAGGGCGCCCGATTGAAGTGAATCTCCGCCTCCGCGGCAGAGAAAAACGAAACAAAGAGCTCGCGCTTCAAAAATTGAAAGAATTTTTGAAGATGCTCTCCACGGAACACAAAGAGCTTCATTCTCCCCGTTTCGGCATGAACGGCCCGAGCATCCAGATCGTGAAGGTGGCAAAAACTTAGCGCAATGCATGCGCTAAGTTTTTGCCATCCTGAGCGGCGCGAAGGATCTCCCGCGCAATGCATGCGCTAAGTTTTTGCCATCCTGAGCGGCGCGAAGGATCTCCCGC
>CAZADL010000022.1:4808-11462 GCA_964483915.1 uncultured Candidatus Saccharibacteria bacterium
GCAATGCATGCGCTAAGTTTTTGCCATCCTGAGCGGCGCGAAGGATCTCATCCCGAGTCCCGCTGAGGTTCGACCTCGCTGCGAGGTCGAACCTCGAAACGGAAAATTTGCAAAATAAAACAAAATCGCATATACTGAATCCTGTTATTTCAATCCTATTCCATGTCTTTTTCAAAAGCATTATCAAAACGCGTAAAGATTACCAAGAACGGAAAAATTGTCCGCCGGGCGATGGCGATTGACCATTTTCGCACACGCAAGAACGGGAGATCAATTCAAAAGAAACGGAGAACATTGTCGCTCAATTATCCGATGCGTAAAATAATCAATTATTGATATGACCAGGGTAAAACGGGGGGTCGGCGCCACGAAACACCGCCACAAGGTTCTCAAATATACAAAGGGGTTTAGCTGGGGCCGTAAGTCTAAGGAACGTGCCGCTAAGGAGGCGCTTCTCCACGCATGGAGCCATGCTTTCCGCGGACGCAAGGAAAAGAAACGCACCGCCCGCCGGCTTTGGAGCGTAAAGATCAACGCGGCGGCACGGATGGAAAATATGACCTATAGCAAGCTGATCGCCGCGCAGAAGAAGAAAAAAATCGCCCTGGACCGGAAGATCCTTGCCGATCTCGCCGAGCACGAACCGAAGGTTTTCAAGAAAATCCTCGAAGCCGTGAAGTGACCATGCGAGGCTCGACCTCGGAGCGAGATCGAATCTCGCATTACTTTCCCGACCGATCAGCAAGATGGTGGTGATATCTCCGGCGGCGTTCCGCGAGGAAGGCGCTTGCCTGCCGGAGAACCTTCCGCGTATCCTCATATTTTTTTCCAATGGCATTTGCGGCATCGCGAGGAAGAAACCACGCGTAGCCGCTATGCTCGCGCGGTATGATCTGTATCTCTGCCTTGTGGGTTTCGGCGAGGAAGAGGATCACCGTGTCAAAGATTCTTTCGTTCTCAACTTGAAAGTGAAAGCGTTCGTAAGCGCGGAAGTTAGGAATAATACGCAGCTCGGATTTTTTAATGCCAGTTTCCTCCTCCAGTTCGCGGAGCGCAGTGTCAATTGTCCGCTCGCCGGGTCTAAAATGGCCCTTCGGGAAATTCCAATAACTGCCGCGGCGGTAGAGCAGTAAAAATTTTATGCCATCCGATGTTCGGCGAAAAATCACAAAGCCCGCGACAACCTGTTTTTTTGTCGGAGGTTTTTCATAGGGAGAATCTTCTTTCATAAAATGATTATAACATATCAAAAGCACGGATGGTCTATCTTCACGGACCACGACCATGAACACTGCTCCAAAGTCATTGTCGTTTTTTCAAAAATTTTAACATCTTTTTGAGCGGCCAGGCGTTTATGATATCTTTCCTCTCCGCCCATCCTCTCCTCGCCTGCGCGATGCCGTATTCAAGATATGGAAAATGCGCTGGTGTGTGCGCGTCGGAATCTATCGACATTTTGACGCCGGCCTCCACACAGAGCCGAATATATTCATCTTTCAGGTCCGATCGGTCGGGAATGGCGTCGATTTCCATGATCGTGCCCGTGTGCTTCGCGGTTGCAATCAGCGTGTCCATGTCCACATCGTAGGCCGGGCGGCGGTTCACGATACGACCGGTCGGATGAAAAAGAATATCAACGTTTGGATTTTCCATGGCCCGCTTGATGCGCAGGGTCTGCTCGGCTCGCGGCAGGTTGAAATAGGAATGGACGGAGGCGCCCACAACATCCAGTTTTTCAAGGATTTTATCGGGCAGATCAAGCGTGCCATCGCGCAAAATATCGCACTCGCTCCCTTTCAAAACGGTTATTTTTCCTTTCAATTTCTTATTGACCCGATCGATTTCCGCCGCTTGCTCCATGACCCGTTTTTCATCGAGTCCATGGGTCATCGCGAGCCGTTTCGTATGATCGGTGATCGCAATATATTCCAAATCACGCGCGACGGCAGCCTTCGCCATATTTTCAATTGAATCGGAACCGTCGGTCCAGTTAGTTTGCACCTGCAAGTCGCCACGAAGATCGCCGTAGCCGATGAGTTTTGGCAAAACATGTTTCTGTGCCGCTTCGATTTCACCCGTGTTCTCGCGGAGCTCCGGCTCAATGTAGTCCATCCCGAATATTTTATAGAGGTCCTCCTCCGTTTTGCCGGCGATCATTCTGGCCCCTCGGAAAAGCCCGTACTCGTTCAGTTTCCAACCTTTCGCCATGGCCATGCGCCGCAGCGCAACGTTATGGTCTTTTGAACCGGTAAAATAATTGAGCGCCGCGCCGTACGATTCCCGCGGCACTACGCGCAGGTCAACGTTCATTCCTGATTTTAATTTCACGGATGATTTTGTAACGCCCTTCGCAATCACGTTTACGACTTCCGGCATGGCGACAAAAAAATCCATGATCGGTTTTGGTTCTTGGGAGATAACGAGAATATCCGCGTCGCCGATTGTTTCCTTGTGCCGCCGGACGGAGCCGGCGACCGTGACCTGTTCCATGCCGCGCAAACCGGCCAACCGCCTTTCAACCTCGTGAATTTCCGCCATGACAAATCCAAGAACGAATCTTCCGCCCGAGGATTTCGCAAAACCGATGCCTTTCAAAATATTTTCTTCTTTTTTTGCTCCGAATCCTTCGAGTTTGGCAATTTTTCCTGCTGTGGCTGCCGCTTCGAGTTCAGCCACGGTCCGGATATCTAATTTTTGGTACAACGTCTTGATCGATTTCGGCCCTAATCCTTCAATACGGGAAAGGCCTGCGAGATCGACCGGTGTTTTTCGTTCCAATCCCTCCAAATATTTCACCTTTCCGGTTTTCATGAACTCTTCGATCTTTTCTGCGATCGAAACACCGACGCCAGGAATCGCTTCGAGCGCCTTCCGCCCCCCCGCTTTGTAGATGTCGGCAACCTCTTCTTCAAGACCTTCGATCACGCCAGCAGCTTTTTCATACGCCCGTGGCTTGAAGGGAACATTTTTCATCGCGAGATGCTCGCCAATCTCGCGGAGCGTCTCGGCGACGCTTTTATTTGACACTCCGGACATGCGTTCATTGTAACATTTCCTCCCAAAGATACCGCCGTGCGGGGAAAAGCCCAATATTTTGACTCCTATTTCATCACGTTTTGACAAAAGAATAAAAAAGAAGGATTTTATGGCTTTTCCTCAAGTTATCCACAGGTTGCACATGTGCTACAATGGCTATGTCGGAAATAAAAAATGAGTTCTTAAGAAAAAAAAGAACTCGCCAAGAAACGCAACGAAGCTGAAATTAAAATCCATGATTTTTTCTAAAAATCATCTTATGCGGGTCAAAAAAAGGGATGGTCGCATTGTGCCGTTCGACGAAAACCGAATCATGAATGCGATTGCGAAGACAATGAGCGTTACGAGCGAGGGATCGCGCGATGACGCGCAAAAAGTTGCCGAGCAAGTCGTTGTCGAACTCAACAAACGGTACCCCGCGGAGCACACCCCCACCATCGAAGAGATCCAGGACGTTGTTGAAACCGAACTCATCGTGATGGATTTCGCGAAAACCGTGAAAGCGTATATTCTCTACCGCAACGACCGAGCCCAGATCCGTGAACGCAAGCGGGAAATTCCCACGCAAGTCCGCGAATTGGCAGAAGCCAGCAAAAAATATTTTCACAACTCTCTTGCCGAGTTCGTTTACTACCGAACTTATTCAAAATGGATTGAGGAGGAAGGCCGCCGCGAAACATGGATCGAGACCGTGGATCGTTACGTCAACTTCATGAAAGAAAATCTTGGCGACAAATTGACCGATGCCGAATACGCCGAGATTCGCGAGGTGATCTTGCGCCAAGAAGCGATGCCATCAATGCGCCTTCTCCAATTTGCCGGTAAGGCTACGCGCGCGACGAACGTAGCGGCATACAACTGTTCATTCATCGCAATCCAGAAGCCGGAAGATTTCGCTGAAATGATGTACGTCTCCATGTGTGGGACGGGCGTCGGATTTTCTGTGGAAAGCCAGAACGTGGAGCACTTGCCGCAGATAAAAAATCAGAGCGGCAAAAAATTATCCGCCTCCGTCGTTCCTGACAGCAAGGAAGGTTGGTGCGACGCTCTCACGCTTGGCATGAAGACGTGGTTCGATGGCAAGGATGTGGACTTTGATTTTTCCCAATTGCGTCCTGCCGGCGCGCGTCTCAAGACGATGGGTGGAAAAAGCTCCGGCCCGGAACCCCTGCGCGAACTGCTTGTTTTTGCGCGGCGGAAGATCCTTGCGAAGCAAGGCCGGCGGCTTTCCAACCTAGACGTGCATGATATTTGCTGCAAGATCGGCGAAGTCGTCGTGGCAGGGGGCGTTCGCCGATCGGCGACCATCTCTCTTTCCGACCTCGACGATCCGGAGATGCGCGATGCTAAAATGGGCCAATTTTACATTATGGAGCCCCAGCGCATGATGGCGAACAACTCCGCCGTTTACCTCAAAAAACCGTCCGCCGAGCAATTTCTTGACGAATGGCTCGCCCTTATGAAAAGCAAAACCGGAGAACGCGGTATTTTTAACCGTGGCAGTTTGGCGAAACAGATTCCCGAGCGCCGGCGGGAACTTTTAGGCAAACGCATCGCTACCTTGGGCGTAAATCCCTGCGGCGAGATCGTTCTCCAGCCGAAACAATACTGTAATCTTTCCGAAATCGTCGCTCGCGCCGAAGATACGGAAGAAACGCTCCTTCAAAAAATGAAACTCGCCACGATTCTTGGCACGTATCAGGCCTCGCTCACCACATTCCCCTACCTTTCCAAAGATTGGAAGAAACATTGCGACGAGGAACGGTTGCTCGGCGTTTCCATTACCGGCCAGTGGGATTGTGAGGCCGTCCGGAATCCGGAAATCTTGCGCAAGCTCCGCGATCGTGCGATTGAAGTGAACCGTGAATACGCGAAACGCTTTGGCGTGAATCCGGCAACTGCGATCACCTGTGTGAAACCATCGGGCAATCTTTCCCAGACCGTAGATTCTTCTTCGGGCCTCCACCCGCGCCACGCGAAATACTACATCCGGCGCGTGCGCATCGCGGCAACCGATGCGCTCTTCCAAATGATGAAGGATCAAAAATATCCTTATTTCCCCGAAGTGGGCCAGTCACTCTCCGCGGCGAATACCTATGTTGTTGAATTTCCGGTAAAGTCTCCGGAGCACGGCATTACCAAAAACGACCTGACCGCCATTGAACAACTTGAGTACTGGAAGATGGTCAAAGAGAACTACACCGAACACAACCCATCCGTCACGATTTCGGTCGGACCCAACGAATGGATCGCGGTGGCAAACTGGCTCTACGAAAATTGGGATATGCTGGGCGGCTTGTCATTCCTTCCCCGCGAGGATTATGCCTACCTCCTTGCGCCCTATGAAGAGATCACGAAAGAACGGTATGAGGAAATGACGGCGAAGTTGCCGGCCATTGATTTCAGCCAGATCATTCTCTACGAAAAAGACGACTCAAGCATTGACGCAAAGAAAGAACTCGCGTGCGTTGGGGGCGTTTGCGAAATTGAAGATGCTTCGGTTAACGAAAAAGTAGAGATAGGGGCTTGAACCCATCTCAAAAATAGTTCATCTGACTCTCGTGGCCCTTTTCGGCTGCAAACCGAGAATTTCTCCTCGAAAGGCCCCAGTGGGCATTCCTTCGTCGAAAGTTCTCTGTTTTCGCTCGAAAAGTCCTTGCGATATCCAGATGCCTATTTTTGAGATGGGTTCTTGAACTTGCGGTACGGGATTCTTTTCGGAATGGTTGTGGTAAAATAAAATCACTCTCATTCCATGATCGGAAAGATAAATTTCAACATTATTCTTGGTGTTTTGGTGTGCGTTGCGCTTGTCATGGGCGTTACGGCGTATATCGTCATTTTTGGCGCGGGCACCCAGATTGTCCAGCCCGAGAGCACAAGCGGGCCCGTCGGATCTTCTACGGCCACCTTCATTTTCCCCTCTTCCACGGCGTCTTCAGCGCTTGCGAACGGCAGTTCAAGCGCTTCCACGACCAATTTTGGAGCCTATTCTTCAAACCTCACCGCTCCCTATTCTGTTATCTGGTCTGAAGGACAATCATCGTTCGCCATTTCTGGGGCAACGCTTTCAGGAAACAATCTCACGCTCATGGTGAACGTGACGGTGGGCAATATCCCTCAGTGCGTGCCGATCAATATTCGCCTTATCTCGGACGAACAAGGAGACATGGTTGCGCCCACGTCCCCTCCTCAAACCAATTTTCCTCTGAACACGAGCACGTGCGAAGGAACACCAAATACGATCTATCCGAGCGAGCCATTGACATTCACGGTTGATCCCGCGAACACACCATTCCTTTTCCTTACCGGCGGCAACTCGAACATTTATTTCGAGGTTACGACGACGACCGACGGCGGTCTTGACGTTTCGATCCCGCAGCAATCAGGGTAGGAGCCTCAAGCTCCCGTTTCCGGAAGACCGGCACCGTTTCCTCCAGCGGGGAAACGCGCCTCTTCGCTCACCGCGGTTCCGCGAGCTTCCGGAGAACAGGAGCTCTCGGCTTAGTTTTTCTTTTGTCATTCCGGCGAAAGCAGGAATCTAGGCCTTACACTTCATTCATTGCATAAGCTCACATACATATTGCACTCTCTCGACGAAAACGAGAGATGAGAATT
>CAZADL010000023.1:0-11303 GCA_964483915.1 uncultured Candidatus Saccharibacteria bacterium
GGGAAAAGGCCGCTCAATATTTATCCACCGTCACCCCTTGATGTTCACTGTACAACGGCTTGTACTGGTCCATGCGTATCATATGTTATGAACCAGGACAGGACATTGCTTTCTTCATTTCCACCTGCTATACTCTTTTCCGATATGCCAGACGATAATTTTATTGGAAAACAGGATGATCTCTATCCTGCCGAAGGTTCCCGCGAGATGATTGAGGCGGGCGTTTTTTATGGCCGGAAAAAGAGCAAAACGAACCCCAAAATGCGGCAGTTTATCCTTACGAATCGCGGCGGTACGGAGATCATAAATCTCGAAAAGACCGCCGAAGGGCTTGAAAAGGCGGTGAATTTTATAAAAGAGAAAGTAAAAAGTGGCGGCTCGCCGCTTTTTGTGGGAACGTCGCCCGCTGCTGAGGCAACGATAGAGCGGATCGCAAAAGAGTTTTCGGCGCCGTATGTCATTTTGCGATGGGTCGGCGGCACCCTCACCAATTTCAAAATCATCTCTCGCCGCGTTGAGTATCTGAAAAAACTGCGGACCGATCTCGCCTCCGGCGCACTCGCCGATAAATACACCAAGAAAGAGCGGCTTCAGATGGAACGCGAAGTGAAGCGCCTCCACGAACTCATGGGCGGGCTTGAAGCTATGTTCCGCGAGCCGGATTTTTTGGTTATGATTGATCCGACCTTGCATGCGACGGCCGTGAGGGAAGCGAAAGTAAAACGTATTCCGGTGGTGGCCCTCGCGAATATGGATGCAGATCCGGACGCCATTGATTATCTTGTTCCGGGAAACGACAAAGCGAGGACGAGCATCACGTGGTTCCTTGGTGGCGTGGAGAAAGCGATCAAGGAGGGCATCGCGGAACGGACGACCGTTATCGAAGAGCCAAAAGCGAAAATAGAGCCATCGCGCGCGTAACGACCATGAAAGCAAAGAAAAAGGATAACACGCAAGGGGCGGTTCAGAAATTAAGAGCGGCGACCGGCGCCGGTGTTATGGATTGCTACCGCGCGCTCCAGGAAGCGGGCGATGATTTTGATAAGGCAGCGGGCATCATTCGCGAAAAGGGATTTTCCAAAGTGGAAAAGCGCGCTGACCGCGAAACAGGCGCCGGCATGATCCATTCCTATCTTCACAACGGCCGCATCGGCGTGCTCCTCAACTTGCGCGCGGAGACGGATTTTGTGGTGCGATCGGAACCTTTCCAAAAATTGGCGCACGAGCTTGCCATGCAGATTGCGGCATCTGCGCCAAAGGATATCAAGGAGCTTTTGTCGCAGCTATCTATCAAAGATGAATCGAGGACGGTGCAAGATTTGGTGAACGAGGTTACCCTGAAAACGGGCGAGAAGATTGCTATCAAAGAATTTTCGCGGATGGAAGCGTAAAAAATCTAGAGGTGGTATAGTGTTTCTATGATGTTCGTCTTCACTATTCTTCTCATGTTGGCTTTGGGTACGGTGCTCTACCTCATGGTGCGCGCTCTGCCTCGCCTTGGCGGGGAAGACGAACCAGCGAAAGAAAGCTTTCTCGATCGGTGGGGCCGGTCCGAGATTCCCGAAAAGATTGACGCCGCATTCAACGGTTTTTTAGTGAAGTTCCTCCGCCGCGTGCAGGTCATTGCGCTGAAATTTGATAATGCCGTGAGCGCCAGACTCCGCAAGGCTGCCGCTGAAAGCAACGGAAAAGATAAAAAGCAGAGCTTTGAATTGAAAGACATCGGAGGATCTCTCGGCAATGGAGGAGAGAAAAAGAAGGGCGATATAGTATAGCGGCACCTACCAACTCTCATTTCGGTCGGTTTTATTCTACCGAATAAGACCGATAAAAGTTTTTCTATCATGCGAAAATTTCCATTTTTTGACGCCCATACGCACGTCCAGTTCGCGGCTTATGATGCCGATTGGGAAGCGGTAATCTCGCGCGCAAATGCCTCGGGCGTGCGTTTTGTGAATGTTGGGACGCAAAAGGAGACTTCCCGCCGCGCGGTGGAACTTGCGGAGCGTCATGAGGGCGTCTTCGCTGCGGTCGGCCTGCACCCCATACACACCTCGCGATCGTTTCATGATGCAGATGAGCTGGGCGGAGGTGAGGCGGCAAAAAGTTTTATTTCCCGCGGCGAGTTTTTTGATGCGGCATATTATCGGGAATTAGCCTTGCATCCCAAAACGGTCGCGATTGGAGAGTGCGGCCTCGATTACTTCCATTTTAACGAGCACGAGGACAAAGAAATCCAAATTCAAAAGCAAAAAAACGCCTTCCTTGCGCAAATCGAGCTTGCGGCAGAAGTTAAAAAGCCACTCATGATCCACTGCCGCGAAGCATTCGGCGATTTGATAGAAATTCTGAGCGATAAGCGATTAGCGATTGGCGATTGGCGTAGCCCTGGCATTGTCCATTTTTTTACCGGAACACTGGACGATGCGCGAGCATTGCTCAATCTCGGTTTTTCGTTCACGTTCGGCGGTACCATAACGTTTCCCGCAAGAAAAGGGGAATCAGAAAATCAATATCACAAACTTGTTCGTGTGATCCCGCTGGAGAGAATCCTTTCCGAGACCGACGCGCCGTATGTCGCTCCAGCGGCATACCGCGGCAAACGGAACGAACCGGCATATGTCACTCACGTCGTGAAAAAACTCGCGGAACTGAAAAATATTTCCACGGAAAAAATGGCAGCGCAAATTTTAGAGAACGCGAAGCGAGTTTTCGGAGTTTAAAATAATAAGTTCGGATTTGCGTGTGGGGTGGACAATGTTTGAACGGCTTTATCCCATTCTCTTCACGAAGTATCCTTTCGCAACTCCCCTTAGATATTTTGGGAACCTTACTATTTCCTTCCCCTCAAATAACACGTGAATTTCGGTGCCTCCCAAGCGGGTTATCTCGGCTCGGATGTTTTTATTCTTACCAAAAAGGCCGAGTGCGACAATTACCTCTGCATCATGTCCTTTCCAGCCCAATGCGATCCATGCCTGTTTTTCGGCTCTCGTAATATCTCCTTCGCCATCAAACTCAAAAGAATGCAAAATCCAAGAATCTGGAATAACGACCTTCTTCCCTTTATAGATTTCCCAAGCGGCCCACCCTTTAGTAAAATTCTTCAACCTGCGATCCATAATTAAAGTATAGCAAAGCGTGCGGAGCAGGATTCGAAAAAATAAAAACACGACTCTAACCTCCGCAAGGATACAAGGTGCGACACCAAAGACCCATTGCTGGGTCTTTGGTGTAAATCCAACTTGATACTGGAATCCGAATTGCCATCCGGTGCCTCAACTTTAGCAAAGGTAAAATTTTCGTCAAGTAAAATTTAATGATTTTTTAACCCCTTGCGGGGACGGTGGAGGTGAGGGGGTTTGAACCCCCTGGATGCCGGATAGCAATTCGGTGCCAGCACCAAGCCAGCCCCACCGCGCATTTATTATCAACAGCCGTGATTAAAAAAAGATTAAAGAATATTTGAGGGACAAAAAGTTGCATTTTTCAGCGATATCCTGTATCATAAACCCATGCTTACGAAACGGATAAAGGCCCGCATTACCGGTGAATTTCAGAAACATGAAACGGATACGGGTTCCGCGGAGGTTCAGGTCGCGCTCGTTTCACGGCAGATCGACGAACTCGCGGCGCATTTAAAGAAAAATCCCAAAGACAATCACTCCCGCCGCGGGCTCCTGAAAATGGTCTCGGGACGGCGCAAACTTTTGACCTATTTAAAGAAAAAACAACCGGCATCCTATGAGAAGGTTATAAAAAAACTGGATCTTAAAAGATAGCTTAAGGTCGAAAAAAAATAAAAAAAGAGAAGCGGAATGTTTGTCATTCCGAACTTTGCGAGAAATAATAAGAAAAATTCTTCCCAGAGTTCGAGATGACAGGCCGCTTCGTAAGCAAGTAATCATGGTTCATGAGGTCTCCCGCAAGTTATCCTAACCAGCGCGTCGGCATTTTCGTCGATGTGCAGAATCTCTATCATTCCGCGAAGAACATCTACCACGGCCGCGTGAACTACGAGGAGCTGATCAAGCATCTCGTGGGCGGGCGGCAGTTGATCCGCGCAGTGGCGTACGTGGTGAAAAGTGAGGGCATTGTGGATATTCCCGCAACGCGATCCGGCCAGAGTGCTTTAATCGAGGCTTCCGCGGAGGGTGCGTTTTTTGAAGCGCTTGAGAAGGCCGGCCTTGAGCTCCGCATGAAAGACCTTCAGGTATGGGCGGATGGCACGAAAAAAGCGGACTGGGACGTCGGCATGGCGGTGGACGCGATCCGGATGTCGTCATTTCTCGATGTCATCATTCTCGTGACGGGCGATGGCGATTTCCTCCCGCTTATTGATTATCTGAAGTGGGGTGCGGGGCGCGTGGTCGAAGTCACTGCATTTCGGCGAAGCGCATCGTCCAAATTGCAGGAAGCAGCCGACAGATTCGTGAGTATTGAGGACGTGCCGCGGGCTATCATGAAGATTAGGACAAGAAAATAAATTAACGAGATACCTCTCTCTTAATGCGTACGAATGATACGAATCGTACCAATTGATTCGTATTATTAGTATCATTCGTACCATTAGTATAGTGGTATCGTTTACCATCATATGCGTAACAAAAAAGAATTTTCGACAGATATTGCAGGGAAGAAATTGACCATTGAGGTTTCGGAGCTCGCCGAACAGGCGAATGCCGCCGTGCTCGCGAAGTACGGCGAGACCGTTGTCCTTGCGACCGCGGTCATGGGCAGGAAAGACGTTGATGCGGATTACATGCCGCTCAAGGTTGATTACGAGGAACGGTTCTACGCGGCGGGCAAGATCATCGGCAGCCGCTACGTGCGGCGCGAAGGCAGGGCTTCGGAAGAAGCGGTGCTTGCGGGGCGGCTTGTGGACCGCACGATCCGGCCGCTCTTTGACGATCGGATGCGGCGCGATATCCAGGTTGTCGTGACGGTCCTCCAGATAGACGAGGAAAACGATCCGGAGTTCGTCGGCCTCATCGGCGCTTCGACGGCGCTTCTCATCTCGGATATTCCATGGAAAGGGCCGGTCGCGGGCGTCCGCATCGCGCAATGGAAAGAAGATTTCAAGATAAACCCGGATAATTCTTATGTGGTGGCAAATCCGCCGATCTTCGATGCATTCGTTTCGGGATCAAAGGATCGGGTCAATATGATCGAGCTCGGTGGTTTGGACGCACAGGAAAAAGATATCGTTGCCGGTTTCAAGCTGGGGCAAAAGACGATCAATCAACTTATTGATTTCCAAGAGAAAATTTGCAAAGAGATCGGTAAGGAAAAATCGGTTGTTGCGCTCGCCGAACCGGACGCGGAACTCAAAGCCGCAGTCGGAGCGTTCATCGCCGACAAACTGGAGGCAGCGGTCTATCATCCGAGCAAAATGGAACAGCAGAGCGAGATCGGCAAACTGAAAACCGCGCTCAATTTTCACCTGAGAGAAAAGTTTGAGGATCAGGGAAAGCCGGTCAATTGGAAAGCGGCAGATTTCCTTTTTGAAGACGCAATCAACCAGCTTGTCCATAAAAACGTTCTTGAAAATGACCGCCGGCCGGATGGCCGGAAGCTTGACGAACTGCGACCCCTGGACGCCGAGGTCGGCCTCTTTTCGCGCACGCACGGGTCGGCCTTATTTCGCCGTGGCAATACGCAAGCCCTCGCGGTAACGACCCTCGCCGCGCCGGGAGCCGAGCAGCTCATTGAGACGATGGAGACCAACGAAAAACGCCGCTTTATGCTTCACTATAACTTTCCGCCCTTTTCGGTTGGGGAAATCGGCAATTTCCGCGGCCCCGGCCGCCGTGAGATCGGCCATGGCAATCTGGCGCGCAAATCGCTTGAACGCCTGATTCCGACCAAAGAAGAATTTCCTTATACGATTCGGGTCGTATCGGAGATTATGTCATCGAACGGCTCGTCTTCGCAGGCCACGGTCTGCGCCGCAACGCTTTCCATGATGGACGCCGGCGTGCCCTTGAAGAAGCCGGCAGCCGGCATTGCGATGGGGCTTATGATGAAGGATGTGAATACTTACAAAGTACTGACCGACATCCAGGGTCCCGAGGATCACCACGGCGATATGGATCTGAAGATGGCAGGCACAGCGGACGGCGTGACCGGCATGCAGATGGATGTAAAAGTGGATGGCCTCACGATTGATATTCTTGAAAAAGCTTTTGAGCAGACGAAAAAAGCGCGGCTTGAGATTTTGAAAGTACTCACAGCAACACTTCCCGCGCCGCGCAAGGAGATTTCGCCCTTCGTTCCCAAGATACGCCAACTCAAGATTCCAACCGACAAAATCGGAGCGCTCATCGGCCCAGGCGGCAAGACCATCAACGGCCTCGTCCTGAAGTACGCGCTTGCGGGCATTGATGTTGATGAGGACGGCGGGGTGTTCGTCTCCGGCACTGACCTTGCGAAAGTGGAAGCGGCGGTTGCCGAGATCAGAGGACTCACGCGCGAGTTCAAAGTCGGGGATATCGTTGAAGGGCCTGTTGTAAAAATACTTGAGTTTGGCGCAATCGTTGATCTTGGCGGTGGCAAGGATGGCATGATCCATATTTCCGAGCTGAAAAACGGTTTCGTGAAAAATGTGGAGGACGTTGTCAAGATGGGCGATTTCGTTCGTGCGAAGGTCATCAGCGCCGAAGGCGACAAGATTCGGCTCTCCATCAAACAACTCTCGGGATAGAAGGCGTCCTGGCCGAGGTCGAACCTCGTATCGAGGTTCGACCTCGATTGTTGTCGTTTGTGCTAAACTATTCTCATGCCCGACCCATCGGATACTTCCAAGGTTCTTCCGTCCGCGCCTCCGCCTCCGCAGGAGGTGAAAGTGCGGACGCTCAAATCCGACCTCGCGTCAATCGCGGCGAGCGGCGGTGGTCTGCCGAAGTATCAGAATGTGAAGATTGCGGAAACGCCGGCGGAAAAATCAAGGAATTTCGCCAGCCTGACAACAACGATTATTGTTGTTGTTCTCGTCGTCATTATTGTCGCTATCGGCTTTTATTTTCTGAACCAGCTGGTGCTCAAAAAATGACCCGGTGAAAGCCGGGATCCAGCATGTTCTATTCTCCGTTTTCCGTTCCTCCGCCTCCTCTTTCGATATCTTCTTCCGCCCTTTCCATAGATTCAACAACTTTCTTTTTGATTTCCTCGATCAGTTTTTTATCCTCCTTTAGTTTCAGGCGCACATTGTCAAAACCGACGCCCAATTTTTCTCCTTCAAATGAAAAACTCGCGCCGGCTTTTTTAATGACGCCGCGGGTGACCGCCGCGTTCAAAACGTCGCTTTCATAGGAAATGCCCTGGCCAAAAAGAATATCAAATTCCGCGGATTTGAACGGCGCCGCAACTTTATTTTTCACCACTTTTGCCTTTACGCGGTTGCCAATGATGTTCTCGCCCTTCTTTACGTGCGCGATGCGGCGGATATCGATGCGCACCGATGCCGCGAAGGGGAGCGCCCGCCCGCCCGGCGTCGTCTCAGGATTGCCAAACATGACGCCGATCTTCATGCGGAGCTGGTTGATGAAAATAACCATCGTGTGCGTGGACGCCGCGATCGCGGTCAATTTGCGCAGAGCCTGCCCCATCATGCGCGCCTGGCGCCCGACGTGCTGCTCTCCCATTTCGCCTTCCAGTTCCGCTCGTGGCGTAAGCGCCGCCACGGAGTCCACGACCACGACCGCGATCATCCCGGACCGCACCAAACTTTCCAGAATATTCAGGGCTTCTTCGCCGCTGTCCGGCTGGGAGATTAAAAGTTCATTGACATTCACGCCGAGCTTTGCCGCGTATTCGGGATCCATCGCGTGTTCCGCGTCAATGAAGGCAGCCCTGCCGCCCATTTTTTGCGCCTGCGCGACGACGTTCAAAGCGAGCGTCGTCTTGCCGCCGGACTCAGGGCCAAATATCTCGACGACCCTGCCGCGAGGTAGGCCGCCGACGCCGAGAGCGAGATCAAGTGAAAACGAGCCGGTCGGAATAACCGCGACATCCACCTTGCTTACCTCGCCGAGCCGCATAATGGAGCCTTCGCCGAATTTTTCCTGGAGCGAAGAAAGAAGGGTATTGAGATCCTTATTGCTAACTTCTTTGGTTTCTTTGCCCGCCGGACCCGCCGTTTTGTCTTTTTTATTAATTTTCATGCCTTCATTATACCAGAGGGGAGATTAAAAAAATATTAAAGGCTTCGGGTCCTTATTCTGCACGACTCAAACTCACAGTCGTGCAGCATAAGGACCCTCCGCTTATTCCCCGAGACTCAAACTCACAGTCGTGTAGCATAAGGACCCTCCGCTTGGTTTTTCTGAAATAGTGATATTATTCTTTTATGAAGAAAGTCTTAGTGCTTCCAGGGTGGATGACCGCGCTTAAATTGTATGGAAGCACCGACGATTTTGAGGTTTGCATCGGAAAGATGGACGAAGAATCGTTGGCGGCAGATTGCGTCGTTGGCGTAAGCTTAGGGGCTCTTATCGTTTTGCGGGAAACGCCGCGCATTCATGGGAAGATTATTTTGATAAATCCGCCACTTCCCAAAAGAAGCATCTCTACATGGTTCTTCCGTTGGATAAACTACGTGTTGCGCGAAGGACTTTTTCTCCAGCGGCAAAGATTTACCAAAAATCCACTCTTGTTTTATCGCGAGCTGATACGTTGCAAAAAGCTTTTTGCAATCGATTTTTCAAAAACTCTTGATTCCATCCCGATGGGGAAAGTAAAAGTTATTCGTGGAAAAAACGACAGATTTTTCTGCGACGCTCAAGCGATAGATTTTTTGCGCTTAAAACACGTGGACATCATAGAAGTTGAAGGTGGACATAACTGGTGCAAGGCAACCGAAATGTTATTGCGTAGCTTGACTCGAGGATGACGTGGTTGTTGCGTTGGCGGGAGGATTGTAGATGATTTGTTCCGTGATGTCGGTCGTGCCGCCGAGAAATTTCTTTGCGGAAATATCAAAGGCATGCGGACCGCTTTGTAAAAAAACGTTTTTTTGCCATGAGCCGTCGCTCGCGACAGTCACTTCGTCGCCGTCGATGTAGAGAGAATCGGCATTTTTAACGGTGCCATGGATGATCATACTGTCCGAGGCGGCGATATAAGGATTTCCCTGGGGCGAGGTAATGGTGATTATTGGTTTGCCAAAAATATGCGGCAGAGTAAAGCCGACGACCACCAGGATGACGAGGATGATCGCTGAAATTGCAATTGTTTTTGCAAGAGATTCTTCCGCGAAACGATTCTTAGGGAGAGCGTCCGCAGGACCTGATTTTCTCACGCTCTCTTCCTGTTCGATTTTTTTCCACCATGCTTCGCCATCAAAATTGAGCACCTCACCGAGGCGGATGAGGTAACCGCGGAAATAGGGCGTCGAAGGAACATGTTCAAAGTCGCCCCGAAGCATGTTTTCAATATGGTTGACCGCAATGCCGGTGATGTCAGAAAGTTTTTTGAGCGAAAGGCCCCGGTCCTTCATCTGGTCACGAAGGAAAATTTCAAAAGTTGTTTCTTCTGGGTCCATGATTCAATGATAGTTTGTCATGCCGAGCTCCGCGAGGAATCTAACCTGTCTTTATATCTTTCGATCTCCTCACGGAGCGTATCTTTCGCCGCATCTAAAGCGATACGGACATCTGCGGCCTTCTCTTCGGCGCGGAGGAGAATCTTTCCCGAATAAAAACTTGCCGTAACGCGATAAACGTCGCCTTTCCGATGCCGGTTAGTGGTCCGTTTGATTTCAACGATAAGCTCCGCGGGGTTTGTTTTGACGAGCGAAACAACAAATTTTTCAAGCTGAGCGAATTTTTCCCCGAGATAGGCCTCAAGCGCCGGGGTGAGATCGATGCTTTTTTTAATGATGATATTCATGAATTTTATTGTATCATAGAATCCATTCCAGAAAATTATGTCTCATGCTTTATGTCTCGCATCTCGTTTATCTCGCACGATCTGGATTTCCGGTTCAAGCCAAATACCGAATTTCTGATGGACCTTTGCTTTGATCAAAGCCATGAGGCGGAAAACGTCACGAGCCGTTGCATTGCCCGTGTTTACGATGAAGTTCGTGTGTTTCGATGAAATCACGGCGCCGCCACAGCGTTTTCCGGCAAGCCGGCTTTCTCCGATGAGCTTTGCCGCCGCAATGACAGGAACCGGGTCGGTTTTTATGGAAAACGAGGAACCGCGATAGTGGACCATGAGATTTTTCACTGCGGTGCAATATTTTTTGCCCCGCGGATTGAGGATCTGCGAGAGCGGAACGTTTTGGAAAACGCTGCCGGCATTCGGATATTCAAGAGGATGACGCGCTCTGCGCCACGCTTTTTCTTTGTGCAATACAGCAAAGATTTTTTTCTTGTCGCCTTTTTTCATACGAAGCGCTGCGCCAAGGATTATTTCTCCGGAGCGTTGTTTAAAAATGCTCGTACGATAGCCGAAGCGGCATTGTGCCACATTGCGCGTCACGGACCGCATAGTTTTTATATTGAAACTCCTCACCGCTTTTATATTGTCTTTTATTTCTCCGCCGAAGCATCCGGCGTTGCCGCGGATCGCACCGCCCAAAGTTCCGGGCAGCCCACCGGCCCAGTCAAGTCCCATGAGAGATTTTTTTGCCGCGTAAGCCGTAAGTTTTTCCATGGGGATGCCAGCGCCAGCAGCGAGCAGGGTACCGTTCGCCGCGATACCGCCGATATTTATTCTAAGAATCAGGCCGTCGAATCCAGTGTCATTAACAAGAAGGTTGGTACCGCCGCCCAAAATGAAATAGGGGAGCTTGTATAATTTTGCTTCTGCAACCGCCCATTTTATATCAGCTTCCGTTTTTACCTCAAAAAAAAAGCGCGCCGGTCCGCCGATTTTGTAATTGGTGAATTTCGCGAGTGGAACGTTTTCTTTGAACTTTCTCATTGATCTCTCGATGATTGAGCCGAAAGAGCCGCGGGCATTTTATTCTGGGCGGTCGCGAGTGGTGACCTCCGATTCTGTTTGATTTGAATGAGTACTCATGCTCGCGACCGCTCAGAACGAAATTTGTATTCGCGGCTCCACGGACTTAACTTTATTCTACTATAAAATTGAAAATGCAGAAAAACCAAAAACCCCCTTGCGGGGGCTTCTGGCCAAACAAAATCGTGTGGGATATGCCTCAATCGACGTCGTCGCTAAGGTATACTCGCACTCATTCACTGGCATTATAGCAAAACGAATTGGCTTTTATCAAGCGGCCGTTAAACATTCTCTACTGAAGCGCATCACTCGATTTTGAGACGAACATACCCGCA
>CAZADL010000024.1:0-11167 GCA_964483915.1 uncultured Candidatus Saccharibacteria bacterium
CCTGCGGGTATGTTCGTCTCAAAATCGAGTGATGCGCTTCAGTAGAGAATGTTTATACGTCATTTCAAGCTTTGCGAGAAATCTCATTTCTGTCATTCCATGCTCCGACACGGAATCCAGAACTCCATAAAAGAACCTGGATTCCGGCTTTCGCCGGAACGACAAAAGATGGATTCTACGGGCTCCAGTCCACCGAGATGCCGGTCACTTTCGGACTGATGCTTTGTGATGAATTGGTGGTAAGGATAACGCGGTAGCGGAAATATCTGAGACCGGCATAGATTGCGTAGTTGTAGATCGGGATCGGCGTATCGGGATTTCCGCTGCCAATATACGTGCTGCTCGCCGTTCCATCAGGGCCTACGAAGGACCATGGCCCGTTCGGACTGCTTGAGGCAGCGAATTGGAACGCAACCGCGCCCGGCGCAAGGCCGTTCAGCGAGCCATGCCACATCACAGAGTTCAATTCCGCGCCCGGCGTGGAAGCGGTGTCAAAGGTTGCCGAATCAAGCGTGCCGACCGCCGCGACCGGAGCCCAGCTCGTCGCCACTTCATAATTGGACGTACCGCTACAAAATGGTGCGCTGATATCCAGACAATTAAAACTGATCCAGCCGACAGCATCGCTCCAGGCATAGCCGTGGAAGTTTCCCGATGCATCAATATAGACGCCGCAATACTGACCGTAGCTGGTGCAGAGCGAGGTATGAGCTTGCGTTGAACTCGCCGAGGCATTGCCCCAGTAGAAAGTGATCCAGCCAACCTGATCGTTCCACGCCCATCCGCCAAGATTACCGGCGCCGTCGTTCGCCACGTTATAACTGATCGGTGAACAGGTCCAGCCCGGCGCCGTGCCGCAATCTAAAGAAAGATAGCCGACCGAAGAACTGGCGCTGTAGGTCAATTGGCTTGCGCTCACCGTGATATTGCTGGTCCCGCCGATGTAAAAATCGATCCACCCCACGACGTCATTCCACGCCCAGTGCTGGTTCGTCGTCGCACTGATATTCGTGGTAGCTGATGCGGGAGACGGCAGAAAAAAGAGCGTGAAAAAGAATATTCCACCAAGCAAAAGTGCCATCAGCAATTTTTCGTTCCTACGGTTCGATATTTTCATTTTTGAAAATTGTTAAATTGAAAATTTATCTTTAATATCCCGGTATCGCGACGTAAATCGCTCCCGTGGTCGTTGAATAATCAATATTGGAGGAACTGGCAAATTGGCTGTTTGTGGACGTTATGGTGCTGGTCACGCCCGGACCGCCGGACCAATCCGTTTGCGAAAAAACGGTGTTTCGCGCCCGCACCACATACACGGTCATGGTGTTTGTTGCTGGACCGCCGAACCAGTTGTATCCAACTGTCACCTGTTTTGTCGAAGGATCGTAGGCGGCACCCGCTGTCGTTGCTGTAACAATATTTCCCGAACTGTCGCGATAGACGTCCGAGAGATAGAAATAACGTTCATAGGTCGTCGTACCGATCAAAAGCGACTGGATGGACCCCGCAGAAGAAGTTGAAAAAGGAGAACTGGAGGTGTTTAGATAATATGTATTGGCGGTCCCGGTCGCGAGCGTTAGCACATTGTTCCAATTTCCTTCGGACCAAACCCGCACATTATCAATTAATTCCTTTCCGAGTGAGGATGCTGTCTGCACCTTCGCCGCTTGCGTGTTGGATTGCAGGGCTGGGACGATGAGCGCCACCCCTGTCACAATGAGAATGGCCCCGATCGCAACCGCGATCAGAACCTCAATAAGCGATTGGCCGCCTCTCGAATTGAATCGTTTCATCTTTCTATTTTAACACATGCCGTCCTTCCATCCTGAGAAACACCGAGAAAAATCTTCTTTTTTCGCCGACCGCATAAAAAACTCTGTTCCATCGCTTTATGAACGATCGTCCATAAAGCGATATTGATCGTTTTATCCACGACCGTTCATAAAGCGATATTGATCGCTTTATCTACGATCGTCCATAAAGAGATCGGCGCCACCAGCCGGCGATCGTTATCTATGAAATCCCAAGTCAGCCGGATTGTCGTTGCCCGAGATCCGTGCAATGGTTCCGCCGCGAGCTTCAAATTGTTTACGCAGCTCCGCAACCTCATCAATGAGCCGAACCGTCTCCCGAGGCAAGGTTTTGCGTTTTGCGCGATGCCGCGACCAATAATCGATAACCAACTTGCTATCCCCGAATATCCTCTTGACTCTTTCTTTCTTTGCTATGAGCAGTGCGTATCGCAGGGCTAAAAGTTCCCCGTAATTGTTCGTTGCGTGATTCTCCCGCACGCGGTGTTTGCCAAAAAAGTTAAGATCTCCGCTCTTTATCGCTTTATGCAGGAGATTTTTCCCTTGCTCGTCGGTCACGCTGATTTCAACGCCTTCGCCTCGTCCGGTTCCGGCGTCGAAATAAATGCCCGGCATCTGTTTTTTGCGCGTTCTTATTTCATAGCTGGCTCCCTTCACAAGCCATGTGCGCGCGTCGCTTTGCGATGCGAATCCCCGGTATCGCGCGCCTCTCACGCCCGAAACCATTTTCTCGCACGAGCTCCAACTATGAGCGACACCGAAAGCGCCGTTCGGTAAAAGATAGGCGTAGAATTTACTCCTCATTATTTTCGATTCGTATTCAATATCCCGACGATCTCCTCTTTGGCACGCTCCATATCCCTTTTTGTACCAAATCGGACAGCCGCAGCGGTGTTATGGCCTCCCCCACCATATTTCTTGAGAAGATTTCCGAGGTGGATCCTTCCTTTGCCGGTGGTCCATGGATTTTCGCCGACACCGAGATTATACAGCGACCCTTTCTTCATCACGCGCATGCCATAGCGCACCTTCGGGAGAAGATAGTACGGCGCGTGACGAAGAAATCTATCGGGATGTTTCGTCAGATCGATAAAACTGACATTTCCTTCTATAACAAGATGCTTGCGATAAAATGGAAGGTCGCGGAGAGCATCCCTACGAGCGCGCTTTCCTGCAGCGGCGATCCATCGAATTTTGGCTATGTCCTCAAGCGATTTTGTCGCGAACTGCTGAATCAGCCACTCCGCTTTCTTTGGACCACTCCCCTTGGCGTCTATAAAACTATCCACCGCAAATGCTGGTTCTTTCATAAGGATGGCTTGCTTGGCCGAGGTATAGCGCGCCGTATCAATAATATCCAGCCATTTGACGAGTGTTCGGAGATGGCTCGGCGGATGCCATTTAAAGTTCCGTTGCAACATATCATAGACCAGATGACAGCACGAGAAATAGCTCGGGTTGCAGACGTGTCTTACATCCGCGCGAAATCCTTTTCGCCACACTTCTTTTTTGAACGCTGTCGGATGATGATCAAACCAGAACGCTGTGCCCGAATGGAATGGAAAATCCAAGACAATGGGCGCGTTCCGCGTTCCTCTGAATAAATGGTGTTTGTTGAAAAACCGATCGTCGAGCCATTGCGACTGGATGTCATGATCCACCGGAACAAAATGTCCGATATGGTCGCCACGACCTTCGAGAAACAACAGCATAAGCGCCGCCGACGCCCGGCCGTCGAAATCATCATGGAAATAAAGATCGTAGGTCATTCGCTGATCAGCTTATAGTCCTCCGAAAAGAGATATTCCGCAAGCTTGAAGATGCTGTACGTCATGAAGGGCGCCGCAAAAACGTCAATGGAATAATGGACGTGGGCCAAGAGGACCGATATTCCGAAGATCGCCGATATCACAAGAAAAAGATATCGCCAAAACCGCCGGTCCCAAACGATGAGCGCCGCAAGGAACGGCAAACCGGTGTGGGCTGAAAAGAAATAACCCGCTTGCAGATCCAGTCCAACATACAGACGATCGAAAAATCCATGACCGGGCACGACCTGGTCGGGATAAATACCGAGATGCGTCACGGCGACGAAAAACGCGCGGATGGCGATAAAGATGGCCACCGCCTTCACGGTAAAAAGAATGTATTTCGGCTCACAGAGGAGAAGAATCACCGACCCGAGGATGACGAGGAGTGCTCCCTCAATAATGACGCCGTTCATGTTGATGACCGGCAGATTATCGAGGAAAATATCTCCTACGAAACGAGCGGAATTATGCGTGGAATAAACGCTCGAATAGTATTGGAAAATAAGCGCAAGCGCGAGCAGTAAAAATGCGACGCAGAGCGATTTGATTCTTGCTACGGTAAAAAATTCTTTGTATTTCATGGTTTGCTTACTTCAATGCTTCAATGCCCGGAAGCTTCTTGCCGGCCAAAAAATCAAGCATCGCGCCGCCGCCGGTGGAAATGAAGGTAAATTTTTTGTCGAGATAAATTCTTTTTAAAAACATCACGGTCTCTCCCCCGCCCGCGACGGAAATCGCCTTTCGATTTTTCACGATTGCTCGTGCAATATGGAGCGATCCTTCTCTATACGGTTTTTTATCGATCAACCCCAGGGGTCCGCTCCACACGATGGTCTGTGCACCCTTTATCTTTTCCGCGAAGAGCGATATGGTTGCGGGGCCAATATCTACAATAGCATTTTTTCTCCAGATATAGTCTATCGGCAGAATGACGTTTGAATACCCAGCAATCTTCTTCACGGCGGCGCGGTTACTGTTATCTTTCAGGGATTTTCGGACGTTCATGCCCCGAGCCGCAAGCAACGTGTTCGCCGGACCGCCGCCCAGGAGAAATCGATCCGCCGTGGTCCGAAAATAGCGCAGAACACCAAGCTTGTCTGAAACTTTCGCGCCACCCACGATCATAACGAGTGGCAGTTTCAGCTTCGTCATGATCTGTGAAAGATGAACTATCTCCGCTTCAAGTTCAAAACCGGCATAGCTTGGCAAAAATCCCGTGATTGCGGCGACCGATGCATTCGCGCGATGTGAAACAGCAAACGCGTCGTCCACATAAAAATCGCCGAGCAAAGCAATTGCTTGAGCGAATGTTGAATCGTTTTTCTCTTCCCCTGCGATAAAACGGAGGTTCTCAAGAAGAAAGACTGACCCAGCAGGGCTCGCGGTGATTGTTTTCTTGATTTGCGCAAAATCAAAATGGTCTACAAAAATGACTCTTCTCTTCAAGAGCCGCGCGAGATGAGGAGCATCCCCTTTTAAACTGAATTTCTTCATTTGCTCATTCGTTTGAATGAACAAATGAGGAATTCTGCTTTTCGCGATCTTCGCGAAGACAGGAGGGCGGCCGCGGTGACTCAAAACGACGATTTTGCAACCGTTCTTTAATAAAAATTTAATGGTCGGCAGAGCGGCTCTCATGCGCCAATCGTCCTCGGTGTTGAAATCCAACCGCAAAAGCACCGTACCGCGAAGTTGATGAGAATTCGCCTTGCTCAAATAATGGATCATGATCAGAACTAATTTCTCAACCGCCGATAGATGCCGTCCTCCACAACTTGGCGGTCCTCGCCATACTTGAGACGAGAATATTCTTTTATTTTTTGGGCAAGTTCTTTGTCGCCGCCGCTCCACGAGGCCGTGCCGACCTTGAGCACAAAAGGGCGCGAGGTTTGTCCGCCGATCAAGAGCCGTGCGTATGCTTTCAGATTATCGATATTGATGAGGTCGCCCCGGCCAAAAACCGGCTCAAACTGCTTTTCCAAAAACTCGGCGTCTTGAGGGCCTGTGCGG
Source organism: uncultured Candidatus Saccharibacteria bacterium (assembly GCA_964483915.1). Lineage (GTDB taxonomy): Bacteria > Patescibacteriota > Minisyncoccia > UBA6257 > 2-01-FULL-56-20 > CAJAQL01. The sequence goes on from CAZADL010000024.1 coordinate 5,633, forward strand.
AACGCGAGGATGGATCCTACGTTTCCGAACACCGCGTCGCGAATCTTTTCGGTCAGTTGAGCAATAAACTGATGCGCAACCGTGAGATCCAAACGATATTTACGCGCCTCGGAAAGGATCGTTGAAATAGAATCGGTCGCGAAATTCTGAAACTCATCAATATAGAGATAGAAATCGCGCCGCGCTGTTGTTTCCGCGATATCCGCACGGGAAAGCGCCGCCATCAAAATCTTTCCTGTGATAATAAGGCCCAAGAGCTGGGCATTCAGATCACCGATACGACCCTTGGAAAGGTTGACGAGCAATATCTTTCCTGAATCCATCGCTTCGCGGAAGTTGAACGCCGATTTCGGCTGGCCAACAATCGGCCGCATATAGTCGTTGGAAATGAACGTCGTGAATTTGGAAGTAATGTAGGGCGTCATGTTGGCCAAGGACGCCTCGCCGCCGGCCTTCGTCGCCTCCTTTTCCCAAAAATCCACCACCACAGGATTTTTGATGCGGGCGAGCTTCCGCGCGCGATAGGCCGCATCCGAGAAAATGCGCGGTACTTCAATCAGGGTCGCCGGCTCGTTCGGCATATCTTCCATCATGAGGAGCAGCGCGTTCCGCATATATTGTTCAAACATTGGGCCGCCGGTCGTCTTTAAATCATACAATTTGTCGAAAATATTGATCATCTCGTTCACGATGAACGTCTTTTCCTCCGGCCGGTCAAAATTGTAATCGAGCATGTTGACCCCGATGGGCCGCTCGAGATCGCCCGGATTGAAATAAATCACGTCATCCAGCCGTTCCTTTGGCACGAAACCGAGCGCACTCTCGGTAAGTTCGCCATGCGGATCAATAATCGCAAGCCCGTGTCCCGCAGCGATGTCCTCAATGATAAGATTACCAAGGAGCGTTGATTTTCCCGTGCCGGTCTGCCCGATGAGATAGAGGTGCCGCCGGCGGTCATCATCCGACATATAGACCGGCCTCGTCTGTCCTTGAAAAATCGCGTCGCCAAGGAGCAATCCTGACTTCGGCAGGTTCTCGGGTGGCGCCGCTTCGCGCGATTTGAGCCACTTTACGCGCGGCGTTTCGGTCGACGAAATAGGAAGGTGATAAAAACTTGCGATCTCCTCGCTCGAAAGGATCATGCTTTGTCCGGTATCAAATGATCGGTAGATAAAATCCTTTATGATGCGCTTCGGGTTGCGTGGCTTCACAATCTTGAAATCGTTGCGCATGGGGCTGCCAAACTGGCCGAAACCGGCCGCAACCCCGTTTACCATATCTTCCACCTGAAACGGTGAGCCGGCGGATGCCACGATGCGGACGTTCGTCTCAAAAAGCGGTTTTGCTATCTTCGCCTGGAGCGCTTTCACCATCTCGTCGTCCACCACGCGTTCGCTTTTCTCTTTTGCCTTTTCTTCACCGGTCTTCGGATTGAAAATCTCGCCAACCTCTTTCAGGGACACCGGAAGTCCTTTCCCAAAAACTTTCTTTGCTGGTTCGCCTTTCTTCAAAAGTTCTATGTACTTCCGAACTGCTTTTGAAACGCCTTTTGCCGCCGGACGCACGACCACCTGGAACGCGACGCCTTCGCCAATCTCGTTGACCTTCGCAAGCGTCCCTAAGATGGATTCGAAAGAATCAATGCCAAGCTCCGCATAGGTCCGAATCGGCAAAGCATAGGATTCCCTCAGTTGAACAAAAGCTGCGGCGGTCGTCCCGTGCGCGTTAAAAATGTTGAAATCGTCGCGTAAGAGTTCCACGCTCGCTCCACTCCAGAGCCCTTGGACCTGTTTTGTTGCCACCTCCGCCATGGCCTTCGGCACCGCAAGATAAAAATGTATCTCTTCGCCGACGTGCGGCACGGCAATCTCAAATGAAAACGGCTTTTTAAAAGCCGATAGCCCGCCCAAAAGTTCCTCAAAATGGACAATCTCTGACTTAAAATCTTTGGCTTCGCTTTTATTCTTATCGTTAGGAAGCGCGCGTGGAATTTTGATCAAAAAAAGCGCGGTCTGGAGAGAATCGGAGAATTTTTTTATTCCCAACCAGCGGATCAGAAAATAAACCGAAAATCCGGCAGCGATACCGAGAACAAATGCGGAAAGGATAAAAGCAAACACCATGTCCATATTTTAACATTGCCACTACCTGAACGGAAGCTCATCTTAATTAAAGAGAAAGGCCTTCTGGGGAGAAGGCCTTTTAACCGCATAAGCTGCGGCGGGCTGGCCTCGACAAATACGTCGAGGTGAGGTAATGAATGAAGAAAACGTATGATTGCGAAGACCTACTATCAGATTACTCCAACTCTAACTCCTGTCAAGCCCGCCCTGTGGAAAAGTGACCTCGCAGTGAGGTCGAACCTCAGCCAAGGATGCTTCGCGCGGCTCAGCATGACGCCATTAGATCCCATTAAAAAGTGCCAGCCTATTTTTGACTATTTCTCCTATCCCTAGAACGGCCGGTGGCAGTATTTTATATGGTGCGATTTCACCGGGATTTGCTGCAAGCCCTGCCTCAACGCCGCGCCGCCACGCAAGCCGAATTTCGCTCGAGACATGCACAATATCCATGCCGGCCGCAACCGCCGCTTTGAAATCTTCGTCCGCCGTCCCCGATCCGCCATGCAGCGTCATCCAAATGCCGCATGCTTTTTTGATCTCTCCGATGCGGGCGATATTAAGCCGCTTTTGTTCCGTGCCCGCAACCATGGTTTTCAAAAGTCCGTGCATGTTCCCGACCGCGGGAGCGAGCACGTCGACGCCGGTCTCTTTCATAAATCGCACCGCTTCTTCCGGCGTTGAAAGCGCAAGGTTCGCCGGTTTTTCGGCGATGACCTCCGATGAGGTGCCGATGTAGCCGATCTCACCTTCTGTCACGATTGCTGGATCAATGGCGCGAATCGCCACAACAACTTTCTTGGTCTCTGCAATGTTTTCTTCCATGGCTAATGCTGATCCATCAAAGAGGACTTCGTCGAATCCTGCTTGTGCGGCCTCGATCGCTTTTTCGAAGGAATGCGTATGATCGGCATTCAAGAAAATGGGATAATCGTACTCTTCGCGCAAACTTTTTACGAGCGCCACCGCTTGCCGCACACCGATAAATTCTCGCTCTCCTTCTGAAACGCCAATGAGAATAGGGACTAGCCACTGGGAGTTAGCCGCTGGGGATGAATGCGATAATTCCTGTGCGGCGGAAAAAATTCCCTTGAGCGCGGCAAGTTCTGAAATATTGAAATGTCCGATGGCCGCATGGCGAACCTCTGCATCGGCGAGAGCTTCACGTAATGTTTTCATATAAATTTCGGTTGATAATTTTTCGGCGCTTTTTTCAAGAGTTTCAAGAGGTCCGATTTCCTCAAGAGCCCGGTCTGCGCTCCGAAATACTGCACTACATGCATGGACTCAATCGGGGCCCACTTCAAGGCCTCCGGGACCGACAAGCCGTAGATCAAAGCCGACAGGAATCCCGTAGAAAACGCGTCGCCGGCGCCAGTGCGCGAGATAGGCGGCTTCGGATCGGGATACGGCGGCATGAAGTAGCACGAGCCGTCATCCGACGCATAGGCGCCGAGAGGTCCGTCCGTCACGACAACAATCTTCGGTCCCAGAGCATGCAATCCGCGCATGAGAAATTTTATATTGTCGTGCTTGGTTCCAAGTATCAGTTCCGCTTCCTCGCGATTCACGAAAAGCACGTGAGTCCGGCGGTAGATTTCCCGAAGCTTCTTCGCGCCAAGTTTCAGCTGAAACGTTCCCGGATTGAATCCCATTTTAATGTTCGGGCGCGCCGCAAGATACCTAGCAAGTTTCTCATGAAGCGACAGCGTGTGTTCACCGATGGAAGAGAAATAGATCCAGTCGGGGTCGTCCATGCGCGCCAGATCGTAATATGTGTACGCCTCATGCTTGATAAGGATGGTGCGCTCGGGACCATAATTCAAAACGAAATGGTAATTGGTGGGCAGTTTTTGGTTCACCTTGACAAGCTCCGTGCTGACCCGCTCTTTCCGGTACCAATCCAAAACTTGTTTGCCGTAATAATCTTTCCCGACCGCCGCGAGGATGGCGGTTCCGATGCCCAGGCGGCGGGCGCCGACCGCCACATTCGACGCATTACCGACCGCCGGCATCACCGTGAGCGACTTATACGGAATCTTGTCCGCGAATGGCATGCAGATCTCAAGGTGTTCGCGGTCGGGATGGTGGTGAACGCGCGCTTTCTCAAGAACGATGAAGGCGTCCATCACGACGTCGCCCACGCAAACCAAGGTGTGTTTTTTCGCGGGAGTCATGGTATTATTATCATACGATATATGACATCACCTCATCAACCCTCCCGAATTGAGCCATGCAAAAAGTAAGTTTGTATACTTCCATGGGGACATTTGCTGGTAAGCCACCTGGCTGGCCCGCAAATAATGACAAAATCTACCAAGGAAGAACGGCTGTCGGTCATCAAGGCCAGGTACTTGAAAGCAAAGAAGCGGTCTGAAAAGACGGCGATGCTCGATGAGTTCTGCACGAGCACCGGATTCAACCGGCTATACGCCATCCGCATCCTGCGGGCGGGGCATCGGTATGCATCGTCCTCGTCGCGCAAACGGCACCGGAGGTATGGCTCGGCGTTCATGGCGCTCGTCATCAGGCTCTGGGAAATTTTGGAATATCCGTGCGGCACAAGGCTAAAACCGCAGCTCATGCCGCTCGCGGAAGCGCTGATCCGCGCCAAAGCAATGGAATTCTCGGATGAAGAGATGCGGCAGCTGCGCGCGATCAACGCGAAAACACTCGACCGCCGATTGAAGCGGGAACGGGAGATCAGGAATCTGAAACGCAACCGGGGCATGACGCGGCACGGCTCGCTGGTGAAGTCCGCGATACCGATCCGCATCACGGACCGGGACACGAAAGAGGTCGGCTTCATGGAAATGGATACGGTCGCGCACAACGGCGGTGACCCATCGGGGACGTTCGTCTACATCCTCGCGATGGTCGAGATTGCCACCGGCTGGTCGGAGCAGGCGGCGATCTTCGGCAAAAGCGAGGAGGCGGTTGTCGGCGCGGTTAACAAGATCAAATCCTCGCTGCCCTTTGCGCTCAAGGGTGTCGATTCCGACAGCGGCGGCGAATTCGTGAACTGGCACATGGTGCGGTACTGCGAGAAAGAAAAACTGTTTTTCACCCGGAGCCGGCACACGAACGACAACGCCTACGTCGAGCAGAAGAACTACACGCATATCTGGAAATGGATGGGCTATCGGCAGTACGACACCGAGGCGCAGCGGGATTTGATGAATGACTTGTACCGCAACGAGCTGCGGCTCTTCAACCATTTCTTCCGGCCCGTGATGAAAATATTGAGCAAAGAAAAAATCAACAATTCGGTTTGCAAAAAGAAATATGGCGAGGCGGTCACGCACGCTCGCTTTGTGGATGTCGCGCGGCTTCGGATCTGATATTTTGAACGCCTCGTATCCGCCGTGGCGGTATGTCTTATGCGCCAGTTCCCGTTGCAACGCAAGCAGGTTTT
>CAZADL010000025.1:0-9362 GCA_964483915.1 uncultured Candidatus Saccharibacteria bacterium
CCCCTGTACTTTTTTTAATAAATAGTTAATAATAAGCACTTGGAGAACCGCCTCGAGGACAATATTTTTCATACCAGAAGTGTTAAAAAAATATAAAAAGAAACCAGTAATAAAACCGGCCAAGAAGACCGGCAAATTGAAGGCATCAAAAAAGATAAAGAAAAAAGCGAAAATTAAAGTAACGAAAAAAAATCGCGGCAAGCATGCGAAGATAAAATCGGCAGAAAAGATTCAAAGCCTGGAAATCAATGAGCTTATCGAGCGCGGCAGGCCGCGGGGCTTTGTGACCGACAATGAGATACTTTATTTTTTTCCAAAAATTGAGGATAACGTAAAGTTGCTCGATGAAATTTATGATCGGCTGGAGGTGGCCGGCATCAAAGTTATTGAAACAAGCGCGCTCATCGATTTTTCAAAGGATGAAAAAAGCGTTGAAACACTTGATGACGCCATGGATCTTGGCAATGACGTTCCAGACGCGGTGCAGATGTATTTGAAGGAAATCGGCAAAACGCCGCTCCTCACCAAAGATGAAGAACGCGATCTTGCAAAACGCGCCGAGAAAGGCGACGAAGATGCTCGGCAGAAATTGATGAAGGCAAACCTCCGGCTCGTCGTTTCCATTGCAAAACGCTATGTGAATCGCACGCCGCATCTTTCCATTCTGGATCTGGTGCAGGAGGGGAATATCGGCCTCTCCCGCGCCGTCGAGAAGTTTGACTATCGGCGCGGTTTCAAATTCTCTACGTATGCGACGTGGTGGATCCGGCAGGCGATCACGCGGGCCTTGGCCGACCAATCCCGCACGGTTCGCATCCCGGTGCACATGGTGGAAACGATCTCCAAGTATACGCAGGTGCGGCGCCAGTTGATCCAGGAACTTGGCCGAGATCCCTTGGCCGAGGAAGTAGCTGCAGAAATGGGCATTGAGGTCGAGAAGGTCCGTCACATTCAGAAAATTTCGCAAGAAGTGCTTTCCATAGAAATGCCAGTCGGCGACGAGGACGATTCAACGCTGTCCGATTTCATTCCCGACGAAAAAAATCCGACGCCCGCCCAATCGACCGCACGAGCGATGGTCCGCGATCTTATCCGAGAAATTATGATTGACCTTTCCGATCGTGAGCAGCAGATTTTGAAAATGCGGTTTGGATTGGAGGACGGAGTGAGCCATACCTTGGAGGAAGTTGGCAAAGCATTTGGCGTGACGCGTGAACGGATTCGGCAGATCGAAGCGAAGGCGCTCGATAAAATCCGCGAACACGGGAAAGCGGCGGCGCTCGAAGGCTTCGAGAACCTCATCTGATCATTTTCCTCGAACCCGTTTCGGCCGCAGAATATCATATTCGCTCCGTTGAAATTTGCCGACAAAATTCCGCGCACGTCGGAGACTCCGGCCGGAATGATTTATTACCGGCCAAATTTCAACTTTGCTTATTAATATTCACGCGTCCTCCGTTTAGGTTCGAGGAAAATGATCAGCTTCGGTTAGGTAAAAGTTGCGTGAAAGGATATATTTCGGCAGAATGATAGGATATGACCCTTTCTGAAATCCGGCAAAAATATTTGGAATTTTACAAGGCCCGCGGACATGCGATCATCCCGTCGGCGTCCTTGGTTCCGGAGAACGATCCGACGACTTTGTTTACCGGCAGCGGCATGCAACCTTTGATTCCTTATCTTTTAGGAATTTCACATCCGGAGGGTAGGCGTTTGGCAAATTCGCAAAAAAGTTTTCGCACCGAAGATATTGACGAAGTCGGCGATAATCGTCACACGACGTTCTTCGAGATGCTTGGCAATTGGTCGCTTGGCGATTATTTCAAAAAAGAGCAGTTGCCGTGGGTTTTCGAATTCCTCACGCAAGAGCTTGGGCTTGACCCGAAACGTCTCTATGTGACGGCGTTCATCGGAGACGAAAAAAATAATCTCCCGCGTGACACGGAATCCGCGGAGATATGGAAGAGGCTTTTTAAAGAGAAGGGAATCGATGCCGAAGCGGTGCTCATCGGCTCAGAGGCAGACGGTTATGAACGGGGTATGAAAGTCGGCGAACACATTTTTTACTATGATGCGAAAAAAAATTGGTGGAGCCGCGCGGGCGTTCCCGAAAATATGCCGGTCGGCGAACCGGGCGGTCCGGATTCGGAAATGTTCTATGATTTTGGAACTCCGCACGATCCTAAATTCGGAAAAGAATGCCATCCCAATTGCGATTGCGGAAGATTTTTAGAAATCGGCAACAGCGTTTTCATGCAGTATGTAAAGAAGCCGGATGGATCATTCGGTCAGCTTCCAAAGCAGAACGTTGATTTTGGCGGCGGCCTTGAGCGTACCGCTATGGCGGTCGCGAACATCCCTGATATTATCGCCGTGTGTCATCGGCCAATTCTTGATGCTCTCGAAAAGATGTTTGGCAAAAAATATGCGAGCGATTCGCCGGATGCTCCGGCATTCCGGATCGTCGCCGACCACGCGAAAGCCGCATCGTTTCTGATCGGCGATGGTGTTCTGCCGTCCAACACGGAGCGCGGATATTTCGTGCGTCGTTTGCTCCGGCGCGCGATCCGCTACGCTGACCAACTTGGCATCCGGAACGCCGGACTTTCGGCACTGGTTGATCCGGCCATTGAACAATATAAAGAAGAATATCCCGAGACGTATGCTGCGAGAGAGATGATCAAACAAGAAATAGATAAAGAAGAAAAAAGATTTCGGGAAACTCTCGCGCGGGGTCTCAGGGTCATCCGTAATTATTATGCACATGGGATGTTTTCGATTGGGCCAGCGGAATCGCTCGCCGAAGCAACGGAATTAAAAAACAGAATCAACGGGGAGACTCTTTTTGATCTTTATACGACATATGGATTCCCCGTAGAACTTTCACTGGAAGAGTTCGATCGGCTTAAAAAAGAAAATCCGGATAGTCGCTTTCTCCGATATAATCGAGAAGAAGTGTTAAAAGGATTTCAAAGTAGAATACAAAAACATCAAGAGCTCTCCCGTACTGCTTCCGCTGGAACATTCAAAGGCGGGCTTGCCGATCATTCGGAAAAGACAACGCGGCTCCACACGGCGCACCATCTTTTACTGAAAGCATTGCAGATTGTTCTTGGGTCGCAGGTGAAGCAGCGGGGATCGAACATCACGAGCGAGCGTTTGCGCATGGATTTTTCATATGACGGGAAAATGACCGACGAACAAAAGAAGGAAGCGGAACGGATCGTGAACGAAAAGATCGCGGAAGATCTGCCGGTCGTCCGGAGCGAGCTTACGCGCGAAGATGCCGAGCATCTCAGTGCCGAACACGAATTCGGACAAAAATATCCCGACCGCGTGTCGGTGTATTCTGTCGGCCCGAAAGGCGCGACGCCAGAAAATCCGCAATTCGATAAGGCATTTTCGATAGAATTTTGCGGCGGGCCGCACGTGATGCACACGAGGGAGATCGGCCACTTTCAAATTATAAAAGAGGAAGCGAGTTCGGCTGGCGTTCGTAGGATCCGCGGTATCATTGGATAATTATCAGATTTTGCGTTGTGGGCCGATATGCCATTGTGCTACCATGGAAGTATGGCAGGATTTTTTTCTTCGGCAAAAGAAAAATTTTTAATCATAGATATTGTGCCCCGGATGACGAGCGCGCTATTTCTGGATTTCAACGAGCGCCGGGAACTGATTGTGGGAAAAATTATCGAGAACCTCGATCTCAAAAGATTCTTATCATTGCAGGCCAAGAGCATTTTCCAGAAGTCATGGGAAGGAAAAAACTTTTTTGATTCTCGCCGAAAACTGGTAGTCCTTGCGGACGCAACGCTCGCGACAACCATTCCCGTACCCTTAGACTTGAAGCGCGAAGCGGCGCGGGCGAAGAGGCCCGTAACGCTCGGCGAAGTTGAGAATTGGTTTGCACGCATGACCGCCAAAATTTTCATGGCGTGTCGGCATGAAGCCAGCCGCCGCCTCAAAACCGCCGACCTTGACACGATTCTCGTAAATCAACGCATGAGTCGCATAGCGATCGACAGCCGCGTTGTTGCAGACCCTATCGGCCGCTCCGGACGGAAGGTGTCTTTTGTCGTCGAACTTACCTTTGCGAATCGGGAGCTTTCAGAAACACTTGCGCCATTCTTCAATTCTCCGGGAGAATTTTTCTTTGCCGAGGCGCCCCAGGCGCGGCTTTCGGCATTGGCTCGAATCAAATCCCTCCCCGTGAACATGATCACAACGCGCGATGGCGAAAGGTCGTCCCTTTTCATTTTTGAAGCGGCAGAACAAGGCTGTCCCGTCGTTTACCGCGAGTATTTTCTGTGGGAGAGCGGTGCCCTGGCCAAAAGCCTCGCCACCGATCTTGGCATTGACCCGACATCGGCCGAAGAGGTTTACAACATGTATGTTCGCGGCGAGGTATCGGATGCCGCAAAAAAACATTTTGAAGTTGTCCTTGCTGCCGCAACTGAACAATTCTTGCGGGCGCTTGATCAGGCAAACCTCCGCGGATCGGTCTACGTGGACGCACCGCGCACCCTGCCGTTCAGGGTCCCGCGCCGGAGACGTTACGTCATCATTGAAGATGTTCCGGTTCAATCGTTGCTTAAGAAGTTTGGATTTTCCGCGAGCGATGAGACGCAAATCTCGCCGCAGGTTATGCTCCGCTATCTTGCACCGTTTTTAGAGCTCTATTTTGATCACAACCGGTCCGAGCTCAACAAGTTTTTGAGAAGGAAACTACACTGGCTTGCCTAGGTTCTAGTAGATGAGTTCTTAAATCCTATCTATTCACGACACGCGGAAACCGTATCATCGGACGGGTCATCGGGAGGTGTAACCTTCAGTTGCGGCGTGGATGATACAAGGGTAGTTGTTGGAATTGTGATCGGCGCAGAAGGAGAGATTAAAACAGAAACTCCGCCGCTCCCGCTTAAAGGATTGGACCCGCCGTCGCCCGATGGGACATTTGCCATCGAGGTTGTTCCGACAATTATTGATAGATCGGGAGGAGTAGGGTTTTCTAAGGAAAGTGTCGGCGGTGGATTTGCGGCAGGAGGTGACGGCGAAGGTTGAGGCGAAGGCGAAGGTGAAGCGAAAGAATCTTGTGTCTTTGGCGAAGCCACGGAAACGTTTCCATTCGGGCTTGGCGGAGTTACCCGAAGAGCATTATTTCCGAGAAGATCATTAAATACTGTCACAAGCGCCGCCACATTGCTCTCCGTCGCCGCAAGAACATTGTCGGAAGTGTACCACGTTCCCGCCACGATGCCGGTATAGCCTGAAATTGGTTCGGGCCTTTTTGCCGTAAAACTACCGTCGGCATTTTCTGTGTACATCGCAAAATGGACGTGCGTTCCCGGATGTTCCGAGCATGCGGAACCCATAACGAGCCCGGTATCGCCGATTTCTCCGATGATCGTTCCCTGCGGAACAGCATCGCCGGCGTTTACGGGAATACTTCCCGGAATCAGATGAGCATAGCGCGTCACCACGTTGTTTTCGGTGAGAACCAAGAGTTGTGTTCCGTAGCCGCCGTTGTAGCCGTTTTCATCTATGAGCCACGCGGTTCCGGCGAGCGCCGCGACCGCCGGCTTGCCGTACGCATTGCAGCCAACCTGCGTGAAGTCTATGGCATAGCTATCTTTTTGGATATGCGTCGGCCATGTGGTATAGCCCGTTGTTACCACAAAGCGTTCTCTGGCCGCAAAGGGGAGGCGCACGCTTTGGGCAGCAAGCACGAGAGAGGGTAAAATAATCGGAACAGCAAGAAAGTATAAATGTTTCATTGTGTGAGACGAAGAGATTTTAGAACATTTTGCAGAACGTCGTTGCAGGAGCTGGTTCTTGAGTTGCCGCCGGCGACAGCGGATGGCGCAATTTCCAGAATTTTTGTTCCCGTCGCGATATAGGCCAGCTTCGAGAAAACACCGTTCACAACGCCATCCCAGATAATGGTGGGCGCGCCGCCCACCGTCGTCGTGCTGCGTGCGACTTCTAAAATATCTGCTGTAGGATCACGGCGGAGATACGCCCCAAGCCAATCTGAGAGATTCCTGCGAGCCGGATTCGACAGAACAGAGATTTCTATTTTGCAGTCTGGTTGTGCTTCGCCCGCCGCAGGATAATCGGGATAGACCGTAACGCCGCTTCCCGCGCTTTTTTCGAGATACCAATTTTGCGGCACGGTGATGGCATATCCGCCAGTTTTATTTTGGATGGAAACATCTTTATCCGTCGCGGTGCTCGTCGTAATCGCATCGGGATGCGGCGTGGGCAACCTCGTTTTCCTCCATGACAATCTCGTTCCGAAAAACAGAATCGCGCACAGAGTGCTGGCCACGATGAAAACCAGTATCCAATACATAATCTTTTTCTTCATAAAGTGAAATCGTTATTGTTATTATCGGTGTCGACGACGACGCCATCTATAAATTTTCTCTGTAACGCCTGATTCGCGCCGGGATTTTCTGGATACGGCGCGCCTTCCACATACTGATTCGCTCCGTTGCCCCACGCGACCGCATCCACCTGGGTGCCATCGTTGGTCAAGAGCGCCACGCTGTTATTTACCGCGAGCGTCCCCGTGCTTGAAACGTCGGCGCCAATCGATTGTGCGAATCCATTCGCGCTCGATGCCCAGGTGAAATAGCCACCGGCGGCGATTACGCTCTCTGCGGGAAATTCCCGAAGCGACGAATCGGTGCCGGTACTCGACTTTTTTCGGAGCTTCCAGCCGCCAATGGTTACGTCGCTCTGAGTTGGATTATAGATTTTTACAAAATCATCGCTCGTTGCCGCACCTGCAATTTGGATTGCGGCAAGGACGAGATGACGAGGCGCGGGCAAGGACGAAGAAGAGGCATCGATCCCATTCTCGGCCGGCGGCGAAGATGTTGGCGATTCATTATTGCCATCTTCGACCGAAGAACTGCTGGTTGCCGTGCTGGTGCTTTCGGAGAGCGAAGAGGTCGCATTTTCTTGAATGTTCTCGGTGTTGGAAGCGTCGAGATCGTTATTATTGTCTATCATTAAATATCGGTCGGCGTTCAAACGAAATTCTGCGATGACCGAGACCGGCCCGCCGATGATAAAGGAGCAAGCCGATGTTCCCGCGCATCCGCCGGACCAGCCGATAAAACTGGCGCCATTTCCCGGCGAGGCGGCAAGCGTAACCACAGTTCCTTTCGTGTAATGGTTTACGCATGACGCCTTGCATGTTGTGGTGGTGGGCTTTACGGTAACAGTCCCGCCGCCATCGCCCGCAATCGTCACGTCCAGTTCGTATTTTTCAGTTGAACTGCTTAAAATTACTGCGGCAGGCGCGCCGGCTGAATTTTCTCTGCGGGGGGTCCCGCCGGCCATGGTGCTCGTTTGCCAACCCAAACTCGCTGTCCGTTCAAGCGTTTGTTTGGTTGTGTTGGAGCCAGCGGGCCATTTCGCCGACGCGTCAATGAAATCGGAAACGCCGCACGATGTGTCGAGGACCACAAGCTTGTCGCCGTTGTTCGGCAAAATTCCCGTGTACGCTTTATCGGAGGATATGCCCTCTATGAAATTTCCGCCGCGCGAAAGCAGATAGAAGCCGTTTGGAGCGATCGCGTCACCGGCGCCGAAAGATATTGTTATGGTGCCGCCGGCATCCATGATGCGCCAGCCGTCGAGAGAAATTTCCGCGCCGGAAATATTTCTGAGTTCCATCCACTCGCGATTGGCAGCGTGGTCAGCGGTCTCACCGGTTGTAGTTGGCGTTCCCATCCATGCGATTTCGTTCAAGATAACGCGACGTACGATGGTCGTGGGCACGGAGGACGGGAAAGAGCAAACGGGAGAATTATCAGCACTAACATTTTTATTTAGTTCTTGCGCGGAAATATCCGCCGAAGCATCTTCCGTGGCGGATGGTAGTTTTGGCGGGACCACGGGTGCTCGTGGATCGCTCGCAGTACGTGTGGGATCCGCCGATTTATCATTCTGATTTTTTACCGCGATATCATCACGAACAACCGGTTTATTTTTTTGAGCATCCTGAGGCGCAGAAAAATTTCCGCCAACTTGTTGTGCGGCTGTCTCGCTCGCGGCCGAAGAGATTTCGCGAGATCCCGCGCCGGTCGCGTTGAGCAAGCTCCGTGAAGTAAGATCGATCTCGGAGACAAGGGTATCCGATGCGTTTGGCATAAAGACATTTGCGAATGATTTTATGGCGATTGCACCGCTTTGCCCCAAAAGGCCGCGGGCGTTTTTTGAGGAAGCAAGATAAGCCGTGGCGCCCAAAATCACGACGAGCATCGCCACTCCCCAGACGACTTTTCCCTTGAAAATCCGATGTTTTTTGCCGCCACCCAACCCGTTTTGATTGTTCATCCCGAAAATCTTACAAAAGGGACATTAAAAAAATCTAAAAGGAAATCACCAAAGGACAATGTGCTATAATTTTTATATGCAGATCCAAAAGAATAAAAATGTTCAGTGGATCGACATTGTCGGGCCCAAAGAGAAAGACCTCAATGTGCTCAAAAAGACGTTCGGCCTGCATCCGCTCATTGTTGAGGAATTGCGGACCCCCTCCGCGCGAGCCCGCGTTGAGGCGGCCAAGGACTATCTCTTTTTTATTTATTATTTTCCACTCTACGACACCAAGGATGAGGCCTCGGTGCGGAGCGAAATCGACGTCATCGTGAGCAAGGACACTGTTGCAACCGTTCATTATGAACCGCTCGAAAACGTCCTCGGCAATTTTACGATAGGCGACGCCAAGACCACGCTCGAACTTTTATCCCGCATCATTGAGCACCTCCTTATTTTTGAAGAGCGGCAACTTCGGCATATCCGCGAAAAAGTGGAGCGGATCGGTCACGACGTTTTCAAAAATCAGGAGCGCGGCGTTTTGGAGCGGATCATGTCGCTCAAGCGCGATATTTTAGAGTACCGGATCTCGGTCCGGCTGCAAGAGCCCATCTTAAAATCCTTGCTCGCAAAAGGGATCCAATTTTGGGACAGCGACGCGGAGGTCTATCTGAACGAGCTCATTGGCGAGCAGATAAAGGTGATCAGCCAAATCCAGGATTATCGCGAGACCATCGCCGACTTCGAGGAAACGAACAATCAACTGATGAACCTCAAGATCAATGAGACCATCAAGCGACTCACCGTGATCTCGTTCGTCGCTTTCCCCGCGATACTTTTTGAACAGCTTTTTATGATGAATGTGAGAAATACGCCGATTGCAGAACTGCCGTACTCGTTCTGGATCGTGGTTGCTATCATGGCCGTCATCACCGGCGGAGTTTTCTTTTTCTTCAAGAAGAAGAATTTACTCTAGAACCTATCTCAAAACTACGCCAGTCCGCGTTGCACGCCATCCTGCCCGAGCG
>CAZADL010000026.1:0-8934 GCA_964483915.1 uncultured Candidatus Saccharibacteria bacterium
CCAGGGTCCCGACCCAGGTCCTTGGCTTCCGATGCAGAAGGTTCGTCCAAATTATTCAATCGTCGGTCTCGCGCATCGGACGCGAGACCGACCCTTCCTTTCGTTGGATTTAAGAATGTTTGCATATTTTTTGATATAGTTGTAGAGTATTTCTATCATAAAGACCCGAACAACCAATGGCAACATTTTCTAAAATCATGGTGAGTGCGCTTGCAGAATTGAACCCCCGTCAGCGGGACATACTTGTTGCACGGTTCGGACTTGAGGGCAAGCAAGAAGGAGAAACGTTGGCCGCGATCGGCAATCGTTTCCATATCACGCGTGAACGGGTGCGTCAGATTGAAAATGGCGCCATGGCAACCGTTGCGAAGAACATTTTAAAACACAACGACACCGTCGCCACGCTTGCGAAAATTAAAAATTATATCTCGGCAAAAGGTGGGATTGCCGGAAAAGAGGATGTTGCGGCCTACGCCGCAACGTTCGTGAAGGGTGCGGGTGTCGCGGAACTCGATTTCCTTGCGGAAGCATCCAGGACATTTTCGGCGCGCCGCGAAGATGAGGAGTTTCTGCCGCTCTATGTGAGTAGCAACGAGGAATGGAAAGCGGCAAAATCATTTATAGAAAAATGGACCGGAATGCTCCGCAATCGGCGCGGACAGGTTTTTGCCAGCTCGTATCATGCAGAGCTCGCAAAATTCGTAAAGGAATCAAGCGTATCATCCGCCATCGCGGAAAATTACCTTGGTCTTACAAAACATATCAGCAAAAATCCCTACGGCGATAACGGACTTTCGGAATGGTCGGAGATCCAACCGAAAACGATCCGCGATAAGATATATCTTGTTCTCAAAAAGAACGAAGCCCCGCTCCACTTCGCGACTATTGCGGATCGGATCAACGAAGTGAAATTTGAGGATAGCCGAAAAGCGCTCGGGCCTACGGTTCACAACGAATTGATCAAAGACGAACGGTTTGTGCTCGTCGGCCGCGGCATGTACGGCCTGCGGGAACGCGGCTATGAACCGGGGATTGCGCGCGAAGTTATCGCAAAGGTTCTCAAAGAAAAAGGTCCGATGCCCGCGAAGGATGTCGTGAGCCACGTGACAAAGCAGCGTTTCTTCAAGCCGAACACCGTGGTTATCAATCTGCAGAATAAGGATTTCTTTGAACGCTTGCCGGATGGCAGATATCGCGTGCGGGAAGCATAGGAAAAATTTTCAATTTTTAATTTCGCAATTTTCAATGAACGTGCTTGAAAATTGTTAAATTGTAAATCAAAATTTTTTTCGTGTTACAATAATCGTATGATCGCGGCGGTACAAGGTGTCATCCAGGGCGTTTTGCAGAGTGTTCTTATTGCGTGGAGCGAGGTTTGGTGGATTGTGCTCCTCCTCGTCGCACTTTTTATTTTCTGGGATTTTTGGTTGCTCTATCTCCATGTGCGGTTTGTGCGGGCGATCTCGTGGAAGGTGCTTGAGATCAAGATCCCGAAGAACGTTTTAAAGACCCCCAAGGCGATGGAACAGATCTTCGCCGCCGCGCACGGGCCCTATTCCTACGGCATCATACCCTTCGACAAATATTGGAAAGGAAAAGAGGAGTCCTGGATGTCGTTTGAGCTCGTGGGGCGCGCGGGCGAAAGCCATTTTTACCTCCGCCTCCCCGGGGAATTTCGGCACATGATGGAATCGGCTATCTATGGCCAGTATCCCGAAGCCGAGGTTGTGGAGGTTGATGACTATCTCGAACATTTTCCGAAAGTTTTACCCAACAAAGAAATAGACCTTTCCGGCCTTGAAGAAATGTTGCGTCAAAAAAATTACCTTCCTATCCGCACCTACCTCTCGTTTGAAGATCCGACCGAGGAACGGCGCCTCGATCCCATCGCTTCGCTTATGGAACTCATGTCAAAGCTCCGCGACGATGAGCAGATATGGTATCAACTGGTCGTTCGGCCAACCGGAGAAGATTTTAAAAAAGAGGGCGAAAAGAAAATAAACCAGATTATCGGGGTCGAAACGAGAGAAAAATCAGGCGGGCTTTTCTCGGGATTCGGCCTTGGAGTTTCGCTTGGCGAGGTGGTTCGAGCTCCCTTTGAACACCCGGGCACCGAGGTGAAGAAAAAAGAGCAAACAACGAAAGCGATGCGCTTTTTGATCACGCCCGGCGAGAAAGATATGACCGAGGCCATCGAACAAAAGATATCCAAGATAGCGCTTGAGGCGACGCCTCGGTTTTTATATCTCACAAAGCAGGGGAATCCCGACCCCGGCGTGATCGGAGCGATCCATGGATTTGTGCGCCAGTTCAATACACAAAATCTGAACTCGCTTCGGCCCGACGGTGCGACGACGACGGCATCGTATTCGGTGCGCGGCATGTTTAAAAAGACCCGCGTCCGCTGGCGCAAGCGATTAATGTACGAAAGCTACCGCAATGTTGTTCCGAGCAACCGAAAGTCAGTTTTGAACATTGAAGAACTCGCGACCATTTTCCACTTCCCGATCGCGGCGGTCTCGACCACCGAGCTTGAGAAGATTCCGTCCCGCAAGGGGAGCCCGCCGGCAGGAGTGCCGACGATAGAGGAAGAATGATAAAATCATAAACATGATGGATGAAGTAAACGATCTTACGCCGCTCGGATTCTATAATTTTCGTAATCAGCAGAAGAAATTCGGCATCAAACTTGACGATCGCCGCCGGCACATCTACATTATCGGAAAGACCGGCGTGGGTAAGACGACGCTTCTTGAAAATATGGCGATTGCGGATATCCGGTCGGGTAAGGGCATCGCATTCGTCGATCCGCACGGTGAATCTGCGGAAAAAATACTGGACTTCGTGCCGGAGGAACGGCTGGACGACGTGATCTATTTCGATCCGTCCGATATGGAATATCCGATCGCGTTCAATCCGATGGAACAGGTGGGCACCGAGTATCGGCACCTCGTGGCGTCGGGACTCATGGGGGTGTTCAAAAAAATATGGGCGGACGCCTGGTCGGCTCGCATGCAGTACATCTTGAACAATACCCTGCTCGCACTTCTTGAATATCCCGGAGCGACGCTTCTTGGTATTCTGCGGATGTTCTCAAACCCGAACTATCGGAGGGAGATTGTTGCCAACCTGAAAGATCCCGTCATCAAGGCATTTTGGGAGGATGAGTTTTCAAAATACAGCCAGCGGTTTGAGACCGAGGCCCTGGCCGCGATCCAGAATAAGGTCGGGCAATTCGTTTCCAATCCGCTCATCCGGAACATCTTGGGCCAGCCGCATTCCTCTCTCAATATGCGAGATATCATGGATTCCGGAAAGATCTTCATCTGCAATCTTTCCAAGGGAAAGATCGGCGAGGACAATTCCGCGCTTCTCGGCGCCATGATCATCACGCGGCTCCAGCTCGCGGCGATGTCGCGGGTTGACCGGCCCGAGGCCAAACGGCGCGATTTTTTCCTCTATGTCGACGAATTCCAAAACTTCGCGACGGAATCATTCGCGAACATCCTTTCCGAGGCGCGGAAATATCACTTGAGCTTGGTTATCGCGCACCAATACATCGGGCAGCTCATGTCGGGAGACAGCACCTCGGTGCGTGATGCCGTATTTGGCAATGTGGGTACAATCATCTCGTTCCGCGTGGGAGCCGCGGACGCCGAGTTTTTGGAGAAGGAGTTTATGCCGGAGTTCCTCCAGAACGATCTCGTGAATCTTGCCAAGGCGAATGTTTATATAAAACTGATGATTGACGGCGTTGCGTCGCGGCCGTTTTCGGCGGAGACCCTCCCGCCACAGAAAATGCCGCTCGAATCATATCGGGACGTGATTATTAAAAATTCCCGTGACCATTATGGCACGCCGCGCGCTACGGTTGAAACACGGATTGCGGGAGAATGGCGATCCAGTGCGAGCGACGCCGTTGCGGCCAAAGTGCACCAGCGGCAAGAAAGGCATCTTTCGGAAGTGCTGACACCAAATCTCCGGCCAAAAACAGCGCCCGGTACGCAAGACCTCCGAGATGTTAAACAAGGAAGCGCCGCACGGCCGGCGGTTCATATGACCGTTGCCATTCCGGAGAAAAAAGAATCCATACCCAAAGAACCGGAAGAGAACATCCCACGTACTGACGCGCCGCAAGTTCAGAAAAAGGTGCTGCATCCTGAAGTGGATATTGAAGCCTTGAAGCGCGCCATTACGGAATCTTTGAAAAAGAAGAACGGAAATAGTTAGCGGCACTTCTCCATGCGCTTCCATGTTCTCACTATTTTTCCGGACATTTTTGATTCCTATCTCCGTGAATCGCTTTTTAAGCGCGCAGAGAAAAATAAAATCGTTTCCGTGCATGCCTATAATCTCCGTGGTTTTACCTACGACCGGCACCATAAGGTAGATGACCGCCCATTCGGTGGCGGCCCCGGCATGGTTTTCAAAATTGAACCTATCTATAGAGTGGTGTGTTCGATTTTAAAAAAATCTAATCGCCAGTCGCTCATCGCTAATCGCAAACAAAAAGTTCGAACAATTCTTTTTTCAACGCGGGGTAAAAAACTTGACGCAAAGATAGCGAAGCGGTTGTCGAAATACGACGAGCTTATTTTGATCTGTGGCCGCTATGAAGGAGTTGACGAACGGGTGGCGAAATATGTTGCTGACGAAGAGATTTCGATCGGGGACTATGTTCTCTCCGGCGGCGAACTGCCGGCCTTGGTCCTTATGGAATCCGTCAGCCGGTTTTTGCCGGGATTTTTAGGGAAGAAAGAATCACTCGAAGAAATGAAAGGATCATTCCCGACCTACAGCCGCCCCGAGGTTTTCTATCCCGTTTCGTCATTCCCGCGCAAGCGGGAATCCAGAGAAAAAAGAAGTTGGTCTGTTCCGAAGATATTGCTCTCCGGCGACCACCAAAAAATCGCCGAGTGGCGTAAGAAGAAAGGAAAATAAGACCTTAGAACACATCACTCGATGATCGTTTTATGAACGATCGTTCATAAAACGATATTTTTTAAGATTTTTTTAATCTTTCCCTGCCTATTATCAAGCAATGATAGTGCGGCCGGGAGACGTCGCTTTTTTTGTTGCGATCGGATTTGTCACCGGAATATTTGCGGCAAGTTTTGAGTGGCCCATTTTTGTCATTGCCGGCGTATTTGTAGTGGTTGGATTGCTGGCATTCGTCGTATCTCGCGACAAGAAGTTTTTCTTCACAGGACTTTTTTCTTTAGCGGCGGTTTTTCTGGGCGCCTCCTACTTTTATTTTTTCACGAACGTGCGATCTGCGGCCGTTCGTCTGCCTTCCGCAAAGGGCGATGCGTTTACGGCAAGTGTCTTGGAACAGCCGGCGGCCTCGGGGAATTATCTTTCTTTTCCGGTAAATTTGCAGTCGCCATTTTCGGGAAGAGTGATTGTATTTGCACCGGTTACGAGCGACATCCGATACGGAGATATTCTTCGCATAACCGGATCCGTTGAACCGCCGCAAAACGCCCGCGAACTGCCAGTGGCATTTCCGAAGCAGACGAGCATCATCTCTCGCGGCAACGGTTTTTGGCTTAAGGAAAAATTGTTGGATTTCAAGTCCGCGATCAACAGAGAATTTGGAGAATTTTTATCGCACGACGAAGCAATCCTCCTTGGTGGCATGACGCTTGGCGGAACATCCGGTATGAGCACGGCGTTAAAGAATGAAATGGCAACATCCGAAACGCTGTATGTAACGTCAATGTACGGTTATAAAATAGCAGTCATCATCGCATTTATCGAGACCATGCTCGCGAGTTTTGTCCCGCGCCGTGTACGATTTTGTCTTACGATTCTGGTAGCTGCGTGCTTTGTCATCATGTCCGGCGGAAATAGTTCCGCCGTGCGCGGAGGTACGCTCGCGTGCGCGCTCATCCTTGCCAAGGATACCGGATCCATTTTTTCCAGACGGAACACACTCGTCTTTACTGCGGCAGGCATGGTGATCCTTGACCCGACCATCGTCGCACAAGCGGGATTTTTATTTTCATTTTTGAGCGTTGCGGGCATGGCATTTCTCGCCGAACCCATCAGAAAATTTTTGCGGCTTGGCGAGGGCAGAGGATTTTTGGGATGGAAAGAAGCGATTATGCTCAGCGCATCATCCCTCATACCAATCATTCCGCTGATAAGCGCGATCTATGGATCGTTCTCGCTCACCGCAATTTTCGCGAACATCCTGGTCGCACCGACGATTCCACTCGGTATGGCCGCAGGGGTTGTCCTCGCGTGCACAGGATTTATCTTTCCTTATGCCGCGTTTTTTGTAGCCCGCGCGACGAGCGCGATTCTTTATTATGCGCTCTCTATAATCCACCTTTTTGCGGCGCATGCCATTCCCTTGCCACTCTCTTTTTCTAGCGCGATGCCGTTT
The DNA here is from genome assembly GCA_964483915.1 of uncultured Candidatus Saccharibacteria bacterium. Lineage (GTDB taxonomy): Bacteria > Patescibacteriota > Minisyncoccia > UBA6257 > 2-01-FULL-56-20 > CAJAQL01. Next base: position 6,392 of record CAZADL010000026.1, read on the forward strand.
GTTTTGTATTACGCCGCCATCGGACTTTTTGCCTACGCCTACCGCGAATGAAAGAAAGAAATAAAAAACAGAATATATTTTTCATGGCCGCCATGAGCGCATTCTTCGCCCTCGATCTTTTTTGTTGGGTTTCGCTATTTATGCACCAGACATTTCCTGGGCCGCACGTATACTTTCTCGACGTTGGCCAGGGCGACAGCGAACTCATAGTTTTTCCTGATGGCACGACCGTGATGACAGACGCGGGCCCTACGGACGCAGTGCTTGGCAGTTTGGAAAAAGCGATACCGGGCCAACACTATATTGACATCGCGGTCGTCACGCACCCCCAAACGGACCATTTCAACGGCTACAATTTTATCCTCGATCATTATGACATCGGCACATTTTTATATAACGGACGCGACGATCCGGGAATTGCCGAGTGGACAGCTCTCAAAAATAAAATCGCATCGAAACACATTCCGCTCGTGCGGCTTGCGGCAGGAGACCGCATCCACGACGCGGGAAATCAGATTGATATTCTTTCGCCAAATGCTGAATTTATCCACAGCGCGGAATTAAACGATACCGGCCTCGTCGAATTGGTCAGGACCAATGACTTCAGGGCACTTTTTATTGCCGATATTGGTTTCACCGTAGAGAATTGGTTGGTTGCCAAGAGGGGCGATCTCCACGCCGACATTTTGAAAGTGCCGCATCACGGATCAAAATATTCATCAGGCGATGCGTTTCTCCGCGCCGTGAATCCATCGGTTGCAGTGATCGAGGTCGGCGCAAAAAATGTATACGGGCATCCCGGCGCCGCCACGCTTGCGCGGCTCGCATCATCAACGCACGCGGAAGTCTTTCGTACCGACCAGAATGGCACCGTGAATATTTCTTATGAAAACGGAAGATTAAAGATTGAGAGAGAAAAATAATCAAAAGGGCCGATCACCGGGGGTGCCTTGTCCTGTTTTTTATGCCAAGATATTCATTTGCTCATTCAATTGAATGAGCAAATGACTTTGACATTCAACAGCTATCGGTTCTATGATGAATCATTAAAAGATTATGAAAAAAGCATTGACAAAAATCGACGGGAGCTCCCCTAAAAGCGTCATTCCCGCAATTTTTAATGATACTGTCGGCAATCGACTTTCGCTGGAGACGGTGGTTCTCGAGATTGTCTCGTTCATAAGGCAAGACGCCTCGCGCCGCTACCGCCTTACCATTGGCACGGATTCGGAGCTTTTGAGCAACAAGAATGCTGATTTTGTGACGGCGATCGTGGTCCACCGGATCGGCAACGGAGGTCGGTATTTCTACCGGCGCTTTGAGATGGGCAAATTCCATACGCTCCGCGATCGTATTATTCGAGAGGCCTTGATTTCAGTGGATGCGGCAAAGGACGTTCTTTTGGAAATCAAGAAGTCCTCACTTCCAGATTTTGAATTTGAGATCCACGCGGATATCGGTGAATATGGCCCGACCAAAGTTTTGATCCAGGAGGTGGTCGGCATGGTTCGCGCGCATAATTTCGAGGTGAAAACGAAGCCTGAAAGTTATGCCGCGTCGAATGTAGCTGACCGGCACGTATAAAGATTCTTTTCCGTCATCCCCGCGGAGGCGGGGGATCCAGTGCTTTGAAAGAAACATACACATGGATTCCCGCTTTGGTTCAGCCGCGCTCTTTCGACGAGCCCAGGACAAGTCACCACGGGCCGCGGGAACGACAGAGAAGATTTTCGCAGATGAATTTTGTTATAGGATTTTTAAACTTTCATGGACACCCTTGTATTCGACATTGAAACCCAAAACTTTTTCACCGACCCGGGCGTGGGCCGGAACAATTTCGGCGCGCTCAAGATTTCCGTGGTGTGCGCGTATTCATACGACGAGGATAAATATTTTTCTTTTGAAGAGCACGATATGACGGCGCTCGCGGAACTTATGAACCGTGCCGCGAGGATCGTTGGCTTCAGCAGCAACCGCTACGACGTTCCGGTCCTGAACGGCTATTTCAGGCGGCTTCGGATAGATTGCGACCTCTGGAAAAAAGAGAGGATAGACCTTCTCGAAGAAATAGAGCTCGCGACCGGCGAGCGGATCAGTTTAAGCCGGTTAGCAGAAGCGAATCTCGGCGAGACGAAAGAGCAGCACGGTTTCGACGCTATCCAATTATATAGAGAGGGGAAACTGGATGAGCTTAAACAATATTGCCTGAAAGATGTCCGGCTCACGAAAGAGATTTATGATCTCTATGCGAAGCAGCATTATCTTATGGTCCCCAGCAAGCAGACCGGCGAGATCGTCAAAGTGGAATTCGCGAAACCGATATCAGCGCCGTGATTTTGTTGCTTTCTTAAAGAAACTCGATACAATAAAGTGCGAAGGAGTGGAGAGGCAGCTCCGAGTGGTTTCTGCCTGCCGGCAGGCAGGCAGGGAAGGCGCGGCAATGATATTTAAAGTGGAGGGGTGGCTGAGTGGTCGAAGGCGCCGCACTCGAAATGCGGTGAGCTCGAAAGGGCTCCGTGGGTTCGAATCCCACCCTCTCCGCA
>CAZADL010000027.1:0-8752 GCA_964483915.1 uncultured Candidatus Saccharibacteria bacterium
CGGGAAAAGGCCGCTCAATATTTATCCACCGTCACCCCTTGATGTTCACTGTACAATCTCTTGACGGGACATAACTGGTCCCCACACCACCCGTGCGCGTGGTATAGGCATTTATTTCTTCGCCGATCTCAAGAGTGATCCGCGAAGCTCCCTATTCTAAATATAGATTGACAATTCACTTTGAAAAATTAGGTGCGCCGCAAGCCAGTAAATCTTTATGAGTGAGAGGTTGGCTGCTACTAGCTCATTCTGCCATTATCGGACAAGGCAAAGTGAGCGGTTTGGGTCTCATCCCCGCCATAAATTGATCCGTGGTAAACCCTCCTCTGTATTCAAAATGAGGATAGTCCCCGACGCCGCCATTGTCCAAACCGCAATACGTCCCTATCGCTATAAGTTCAGACCAATTGATGTTATAACCCTTCCATTTATCGGCGACATCCACCGCAAAGCCGTAGTTGTGCAAACTATGCCCCGGCGGTGATTCTGAAACGACCGCTCCGTTCTCCAACCTGCCCTGATCGTATATCTGTTGCTGTTCCGCCAAGCTCCTGAATCCGGAAACAATCCGCAACGAATACCCGTTTGCGGCGGCCGTAGGGATAAAACAATCGTTTACCTGCGTCGTAAAGTTGGGGTCGATAACTGTTGGCATGGGTGCGACAGGCGATGATATCGAATAATTGCCTTTAGCAAGGATGAACCCGCTGGCGACGATGATCGCCGACGCGATAAGGAAATGATACAACAACCGCCCTGTTTTTCTATGAGCGTTTGCCCTACGCACAGCAAGGTAATAAGCGAGTCCGGAAACAAGAACGATTATCACGCTCCCGACGATATCTACAACGTGATGGATTCCGCCATACACTCGCGCCCAGCCGATCAGAAAAGCGATCATCCAAAGAGTCGCGCCTAATTTTTTATTGTAAAACCAAACAATCATCGCCATGGCTCCCGCGAGAAGCATATGGTCGGACGGAAAGCCGTTATCTGCCGCATGCGCGATTAACGGAGTGAAATGCCCGACGACAAACGGACGCGGATTGTAATATAAGGCACTTGCGATTCTCGAAATGGCGTAGGCCAACGGCGCAACGATGATACCGCAGATTAGAACGCCTTTTTTAATTTTCCTCGGTTGAAGAAAAAAGAAGATCGTGGCGATAAACAATACGATTAGATAAAGATATTGGGCGATGAAAACGATGATAGTGTCCATTTGATACTCGATTTCCGCACGATGTTGCGAAGATTTATTCCTCTACCCGTCTCCGATAGGCCAGTAAAGACATTATGAAGATGAGGACGATGGGCGTGCCGAGCGCGACAGGCAATACCTGTTTCGGATTCAAGTTTCTTTTAGGGGCTACTTGGAACTGGGTGATGCTACTCACTTGCGGAACTTCGTTCCCCGCGACTTCGGCGATGATGATGAGCGAGTATGTTCCGGCTTTCACAAAGTGGATTTTCCAGTTTAGCGGCAGAGATTGTCCGGTGGCGATGCTTCCGATATAAAGTCCCTTTTCCGCGCTCCAATCTTCCAAATCAACGGGGAGTTTGGTTCCATTGTCGGCCAAGGATAAATAGGTCGTGATGTTATTCAGCGGCTGAGAACCAGCATTGGTTATCGTCCCCTCCACGGTTACGAAGTCTCCGGCAGTTCCGCTCAAAGTTTTTGAAGACGATAGATTCATCACGAGAGGCGGCGGAATGCTCTTGGCATATGAGATATTCGCAAGAAGGAAAGCGACGGCGATAATTAGTGAAATAGTGATTCTTTTCATGGCTTAGTCGTTTTTGATGATCCCTTGTTTCTTAAACCGCCTCGCGGCGAACGCTAAGAGGCCGACCGCAAGCAAGCAGAAGACGAGGAGCGGCAGGAGAAAATGCCAGTTTTGTGAAAGCGAGGTTTGGTAATCGACCAGAACGTTATCGAGCGAGGAAAACATATTATCGACGGGATTTATCGGACTGAAGAATTGCGATGGCGCATTGGTTTTCAACGTCGAAGAAAATAACGCCGGAGTGGCGAGGATAAGGAGAACGACGAGGGACGTAGTGAGCGTGTTCTTGGTCGAACGATAAAGAAGTGAAACGCCGAAAATGAAAGCAATAAGCCCCGCTATGCCGAGCGTGCCGAGAAGCGCGACGTAGCCGATAAAGGCGAGTGTCAACCCCGATCCCGCCGAGGCGACGAAAATGTACGGCAATGAGACGACAAAAATGGCCGCCCACAGCGTGAGCGAAGAGAAGAATTTTCCGAGGAGAAAATCCTTCATCGAGAGCGGCGAAAGGAAAAGGCTTTCGGCGGTTTCCTTCTCGAATTCGGTAGTGATGATCGACGAGGCGTCGATGGAAACGATGAGCATGGCGACGCTGATAATAACTTGGCCGAGCAGGAGCATGAGTTCGGTTTGGTCGAGCAAACTCAGCTCCTGATTGGTCAGAAGAAGATAACTCGTGAAACTCAATAGGAGTGAGGCGATGACGAGCCATAACATGCTTTTCCAAGTGTAAAGCTCGCCCTGTATTTCTTTTTTCCAAACGTGCTTGAACATGTTATTTGCCGGTGAGATGCAAGAAAATTTCGGTCAGCGTCTTATTTTGCATTTGTGATTTCTGCCGTATCTCATCAATCGTCCCTTCCGTAATCATTTTTCCGTTATTGATGATCCCGATGCGCGAGCATAAATTGGCGACCTCGTTCAAAAGGTGCGACGAAAGGAATACCGTTACCCCTCCGGCATTGAGCTTTTTGAGCAGTCGCTGAATATCCTCCTGCCCCTGCGGATCAAGGCCGAGCGTCGGTTCGTCGAGGAATAGTATTTTGGGATTATTGACGAGTGCCCTCGCCAAACCCAAACGCTGGCGCATACCTCTGGAGTACGTCCCGATCCTCGACTTCTTCCGCTTCAAGAGATCGACCTCCGAAAGCAGATCGTTTATGCGTTTCCCCGACTCTTTCACGCCGTAGAGATTGGCAAAGAAGCTTAAGTATTCGACGGCGGTCATCCAATCGTAAAAGCCGCGGCTCTCCGGCACGACGCCGATAACGCGAGCGGCGGATTCTTTTTCGTCGGGAGAAAGGCCGTCAATGGCGACCTTGCCGCCGTCCGGCCGGATGATTCCGGTAAGCATACGGATAGTGGTCGTCTTTCCCGCGCCGTTCGGCCCCAAGAAACCGAAAAACTCTCCCGCTCGCACCCGCAGGTTCAACCCATCAACGGCCTTTGCGGAGCCGTATGATTTCGTCAGGTTTTCGGCAACGATGATTTCGTTCATATTATTCTTTGCCGTTCTTTCTTTTTGCGCTTGACCAAAAAAGATTCATCAGCAAGCTTGCACCGCCGACAATGATGAGAAACCAGCTCGTGAAAAAATTTATCGTGATTTGAGCGTCGGGAACGTCGTAGAAAAACCGGAGATACAATCCGAAGCCGAGAACCCCAAGTGATATGAAAAGAAAAATCTGTCTCATGTTATTTTTCCCATTGGAAGCTGTTTAGGATGGAATCGAACAGCGGTTGCATCCCCGCGAAATCGCTCTGCTTCGCAGTGAGCGTGATGACGGTGGCGTGATCCGTTCCCGCGATATAAGTCTTTACAGTTTCATAATCCGTGCCGCTCGCCGAGCTGTGATATATCAACTGGTAGGCGTCATTGCCGTTCACCGATGTTTTCTGATAGCTTACGCGACTGTATCCGGCATTGGCCTGCTTGATCTTCGGCTCGTCTTGGCTCAAGACGAACAGTTCGAGTGTCGTGTTGTCCGCCACGTCCTGAAGCATTGCGGAGCCGCTTCCGTTGCCAAATGTAAATTGGTAACTTCCAACTTGACTTGATGATTGCAACTGCCATGTCTGCGGGAATTTTACGGTGTAAAAGTTCTCCGCGAGGTCTCTATTGTGATACACGTTGAACGCGATGGCTTGGTTGCTCACCGTCGTCTGCGTGGCGGTCGGCCGGAGCGATGCGGGATTGGCCTTGGGGATTGCCGCCCCCGACAGAGGCCCGAATGAGTACGCCCACAGCACGCCAAGTCCGGCGATGGTGAGAACGAATATGACGATGATCTTTTTATTCATTTACGCTTTTATGCTAATGCTTTCGTCCGATCAACGTCCTTTTTGGTAACGGTAAGGTAAATGACGGTGATTAAAATTGCACCGAAGAAAATCCCGCTCGTTATTACCGTGCCCAGTCCCAACCCGCCGTCGCCTTGGGCTTGCGAAAGATAGTCGCCGAGCGACGCGCCGATCGAGATTCAGATTCGTGCTTAAAAAATCAGTGGCGGTTTCACCGACCGTCGTACAGAGAATTTTGATGATCCAAAAGAAGATCGTGATTTCCGGCACCTTCCGCAACAACTGCTGGCCTATCGAGTGAGCATCGTTTCTTTGCATAAAAGTTTATGGTTTGTTAATGCTGTTGATTTTTTTTGCGATTCATTCTAAATCTCGCGGTTAAAGATGACGCATCTATGACGATTTGCCACGCACTGTTAATAACTTTTTCCTCGCCAAAAAATAAACGCTTGGGCCGAACCACAATACCGCAAGCGGTTTTTGTAATATTCTCTCGAAAAAGAGCAAGATCGGAGCGGGAATGGTCTTTTTCAAGAACGGACTTCTGAAATTTGATACGGAAAGCGTATCTATGATCTCAAACCATTCGGTGAGCAGTACATCCCGTATCGCCGCCGGATGGTGGTTGAGAAAAAGCACATCTTTGTCTTGGATCGAACGCGAAACGGATTCGTGAGAAGAAATCTCCCTCCTGAAAAATCCTTTAAGGCGGGCTTTCGCGTGGATTTTGTTTGGGATTTCGAGGATAAGATACCCGTCGGGCGTGAGGACGCGCCAAATCTCCTTGATGGCGCGGCGGGGATCTTCTACATAATGAAACGTGCGGACGCAAAGCGCGGTATCGCACGACGACGAAGGAAGCGGGATAGATTCCGCCGATCCTTCGACAAAATCAATTTTTTCCGGACGAGATACGTTTTTTTTGGCGACGGCGAGTTGCATATGCGACGGATCAAGGATGACGGCGTGGCTCCACTTTGCTTCGTAAAGAGGAGCTATCCTGCCTATGCCTCCGCCCACGTCGATAAGTTCCCGATGCGGCAGCGGAATTTTTTTCATCAACCGTCCGATTGCAATGCGGTCGGCGGCATCCTCGAATTTCCTTCCTTTCCAAAAGGCGGCGTAGTCATAAGTGTTGTAAAAATCCTTTGACCTCGTTCCGGCTTCGCCGCGCCAAAACGCGGCGACCTTATCTTCCATTTCGGTTGCTGGTTTCTTTTCATGCACCATATCATCATCTCAAGCAAAAATGACGTAAATATGACAAAAAAAAGAACTCCCCGACTATGCGGGGGTTCTTTTCGCCCATCCAATTTACTTCGTTGTTGTCCTTGGAACGTTCGGCTTCGGCAGTATCGGGTTCTTCGAGATCGGTTTTATTGTCGGAGTCTTTGGCTGTTGCAACGATGCGCCATCCACGCTCTTTGCGTTGAAACTTGCCATGGTAATCGGCCCGAAATATCCCGTTGCCGGAGATATGCCGTTCGCCCGTTGATATTTCACCAGTGCCGCTTTAGTAAGCGGCCCGAAATATCCAGTGGGCGTGCTAATGACGGCAAGATAACTGCCGTTAATGAGAATTTGCTGCAGGGCAGAAACATCTGCGCCCCGCGAACCCACAGTCATGCTTCTTGCAAAAGCGGAAGTTGAAGGAGTTGCCGTGTTCACCGAAGAAGTTGTCTTCGGAGCAATCATCGGCGGCGGAACCGTTTTACTGACCTTTCACCACCCCTGTTTTTGTGGAAGTCGGAGCGGGCGCGGTGAAGTGGACTTGGGGATAGGTAACTGCCGGGACGGGAGCTGGTTTCGCCGTCTGCGCAAAAGCAACGCCGCTTAAGGCAAAGGCAGGAAACATAAGCAAAACCAGTAGTTTTTTCATCATTGATTTAAGTTATTTTTGCGACCTTTTCTGCTACGCGATCTGTTAGTCCGCTCCACCCGATTCGTTATTGACATCCGCACCCGGAGGATCGGCGTGCCCGGCGTCTAGCGCATCCGGCTTGGTCTCGGCGTTACCATCTGCGGTCTCGACTCCTGTGTTTTCTCCTTTCGCTTCAACGTTGGTGTCGGTTCCCTTCGTTTGCTGGATAACATCGGCCTCGCCGCTCGTCGTTACGACCGGAGTAACGGCGGTTGTCGGTTGAACCGCAGCTTGCGCGTGGGATTTGAGTGCGGCGGCACTTGTTCCGCCGACTCCCAAGGCAATCAAACCCACGAGCGCGATAATTTTTTTGTTCATATTCATGGATTTATGGATTTTTACGATGCTTATCGACCAAGAAGCACCGTAATAATCCTAGAAATCCGTTGTGACGGAACTATGACGCGGTTTCCTCGTATAAAGGCAGTGTAACGGTAACGGTGGTGCTTTTTTTCGGCTCGCTTTCGATATGGATCGATCCTTTATGCTTATCAACGATTTCCTTCACGATGGCGAGGCCAAGCCCGACACCGCCGGAATGGGCGTTGCGGGACGCATCGGCTTTGTAGAACGGCTCGAAGATATGTTGAAGCTCCGCTTGGGCGATGCCGACTCCGGTATCGGTTACTCGAACCGTAACCGCTTTTGAAGAAGCGATAGTAATGACAATACTCCCAGAATCGGTATAGGAAATTGCGTTTTGGATAAGATTAAAAAACAATTGCTCAAGCATCCGTTCATTCCCAAATACGAGGACATCCGCTTCTTTCTTCACGATAAGAGAAAGGTGTTTTGCTTCGGCGGATCGTTCCAATTTTTTGATGACGGCATTTATCGTCTTTGCGATGCTCACTTCCTCGAAGTCTATCGGAACATCCGCTTTTTTGCTTCGCGCGAGCGTGAGCAGATTTTCCACCATGCCGCTCATGCGGTTTACTTCTTCGAGGCTGCGCTCTGCGACGGTTCTCGCGTCAGCCACGGTCGGCTGTTGTTTCTTCAAAAAAACTTCCAAGTCGGTTTTCACGACGGAAAGCGGCGTGCGCAGTTCGTGCGAGGCGTTCGCGCTGAACTGTTCCTGCGCCGAAAGTGCGATGCCGATTGGTTTCAGAGTCCTTCCGGCAAGCCAGTAGCTCAAGAATCCCGAAAACGCGACGATCACAAGATCGCTGATAAGGATGACGTTTCCTAATTCGCCGATGGTTTGTTCGACAACTATAGTTCGCTGGGCGGAATCTTCCTCCATATTATCGCGCAAGTGCTGGGCGGTGTATCTGAAAAGCAACAAGCTGAATACGGCTATAATCACCACGAGAATAAGGAGGTAGAAGGCGGTGAGTTTGATTCTTGCTTTCTTGAACATGGCTATTGTTTATTGAACCGATACCCGACATTCCAAACGGTCTCGATGATTTTTCCCTTCGGATCAATCTTTTTGCGGAGATTCTTGATTTTCACGTCCACAAGATTGCTGAATGTCGTGAAGTCGTAATCCCATACATGATCGAGAATCTCTTGGCGGTTGATGACGCGATCCGGCTTCCGCATAAAATATGAGAGAATCGCAAATTCCTTCTGCGTCAATTTTATTTCTTTATCGTTTTTGAAAACTCGGCGCGTCAACGGATTGAGGCGGATGCCGCTTAGGTTCAATTCCTGCGTATACGTCGAGCGGGTACGGCGCATGAGGACATGCAACCGCGCTACCAGCTCATCGAAAGAAAACGGCTTTACCAGATAATCGTCGGCTCCGATGTTCAGGCCAGTGATCTTGTCCGCGATAGTATCCCGCGCGGTCAGCATTAAAATCGGCGTGGAGATATTTTTTGCGCGTAAGTCCTTGCAAACGGCAATCCCGTCTTTTTTCGGCAACATGACATCGAGAATCACCACGTCATACGCATCGTGTTTGCTTTCCATTCTTCGCTGTCCCGCCTCGCCATCCAATAGATAATCGGCGGAGAATCCCTCCTGTTCCAATCCGCGCCTGAGGGATTGGGCAAGTTTTTCGTTGTCTTCAATGACGAGAACCTTCATGTTGAAACTATGATATTAAAAGATGACGACTTTATGACAATGACTCAGAACCCTGCGAATAGCAAGGGTGAGAAATTATAGAAATTCTCTGCTTTCAGGATTCACCAAAAGGAAAAGTCGAAGCCGAATACATTACGATTCTGTCGCCAACTCCTCATCGAGGATTTTTTGGTGGTCGGAAAAAAAGTCAGATCAACGATTCTATGTCGCTCACTAACTTCCTGATATTCTCTTGAGTTTGTTTATTGAGATTGCCGATAGTTATTTTACCCTTCTCTACTTGAAGCATAAACTCTAAAGCAAACACAGCCTTGGGTTTGCCTTTCATGTATTCGGAGTTCATTGGCTTATAAGATTCACTCTCATTCTCTAAGACGTATTTTTTGAAGTTATCTTTGCTGAATAAATCCTCGATACCTCGACAGTCCTTTATCTTCATAATGTGTTTTTTTTGCCTCATCTTCATCGTCTAAAAATAGATCGCGTTTTAACGCGTTGTAAACGCCTCGGCCTGAGCTATCATCATCCACCACCACTCCAAAATCCAAACCCCAACCAAGAAATAGGTTCGCCAGTTGAGGAACGTTATTCACTCCGGTCGCAGGAAGAAGGTGCACCGTTTTTGCGGAGCCAACGAGTTTCCAAAATGAGCCGATGGCCGGATTTGAACCGGCGACCTACTCCTTACCATGGAGTTGCTCTACCAGCT
>CAZADL010000028.1:0-8013 GCA_964483915.1 uncultured Candidatus Saccharibacteria bacterium
CGCATCCGTCTTAAAAACGCTGGAACAAAAATTTGGCCAGCCAGATGAGACATTGAGACAAATTTATGCCAGTCTCATACCAGAATTTTACTCACATAGAGCATGTTGGAATTATAAAAAATTGATTATATCTTTCGGAAAAACTACGAAAATCCCAGGGATAAAAGCAATTCCAGGGATATCACTGATAATAACTAAGAAAGAATTTATGTCGTAGCAACTATCTTGCTCGCGATGCCTCCGTCATTATAAATACTGAGGTATTTATAATTCGGAAACCCGCTTTTACGTTCTTAATACCTGTACAATAAATGATACGAGTGCGATTACCGCGATAATAATCGTTAAGATTAATAGCCAAAAATTCGACTTCCGAGTTGAAGAATTTAATTCGCGCAAATCTTCTTTGTTATCTGAGCTTGTCTGACGATTATGAAATGCCATAATTGATGACAAAAAATTTATAACTTCAAAAACATATGGGAATATTCATTTTCCTATTTCCTTATTAAGATTTTATCATACGAATTAATGAATCACAACCAATTTCAAAGTATTAAAAAATATTACGTTTGGCAGCGAGGAGAAACATGAGTACCCTTGATGCTCGTGTTTTCCGAGCGAACCAAACGAATGATTCTTGACGGGCTATTTTTGGTCCCCTATCATAAAACCATGCCCGCGGAATGAAAAAGTTCCTGTCGACGTTCATAAGGTTGATGGCGAGCGCAACAAAAATCCACTCCTCATTGAGCGGATTTTTGTTTATTTTCTTTTCCTTTGCCATCATAATGATCTCCTGCGGCACACTTTTCCATCTAAGCACGGTAGCGAAACGGCGGTTAAAAGATTCTAAAATAACGTTTCCTCATTTGGGAGCGTGGACCCCTGCCTACCGGCAGGCAGGCCAGCCTCCACCGGGGCGACAGAAAAAAAATAGGAACGACAGGGTGCCAAGTAACTAATTATCAAAAATTCCGTTATAAGAAATATGAGACAACAGCACCTCGGTTCGAATAATCCGAATATGACCTACGATTTTTCGTGGGTTAATTCAGTTTGTTTGGCCCAGGCGCTGCTTATGACTTCTTAACCGCAATCCCCTTTTCGAAGAAACGCCTCGGCCAGACAGACCGGGGCGTTTTCAGTCCTGCCCTGTTCTGGTCTGGAAAATAGATCTTTAACAATCTCATTTCCTTATTCAATTGAATAAGAAAATGAGAAAATATAAGGAGGAAATATGCAGAGCATACAGAGAAGCGACGATGCATTCGGAGCCGCCCTTACGGACTGCCTCCGCGGCAAGGAAACCCACTACGTCGTCGAGCGCGAGGACGGCCAAGTAAATCCTGCGCCGTTCGCGCTCTATTTCACCAACTTCGACGACTGGGCGCCGATCGAGAAACGGATGCCGGAATTCGTCCGTGGCCGTGTCCTGGACATCGGCTGCGGAGCCGGTCGCCACGCACTCCACCTGCAAAACCTCGGCTTCGAGGTCGTGGGGATCGACAAGTCGCCGCTCGCGGTAGAAGTGGCGAAAGAGCGTGGCCTGAAGCAGGCCTGCGCCATCTCGCTCGACGACCTCGTGGCAGACGACGCGCCGAACCTCGGCGTATTCGATACCATGATCATGATGGGGCACAACATCGGCCTCCTTCACAACGCCGTCGAAGGCCGGCGGATACTCGGGGCGCTCGCCCGCATCACATCAGCCGACGCAAGGATCATCGGCACAACGCGAGATCCGAAGGAAACGAGCGATCCCGATAATCTTGCATATCAAGAATGGAATATCAAGCGCTGCAGGATGCGGGGGCAAATCAGCATTCGCATCCGGCACCGGAAGCTCGCAAGCGATTGGTTCGACTACCTCTTTCTTTCACGAGGCATGCTTATGAACCTCGTGGATGGCGCCGGATGGCGCGTCGGGAAAACCATCAGGGGCGACGGTGGGTTCGGCGGCGGCTCGTATCTCGCCGTGCTCCATAAGGAGTGAAATTGCTTTCGCCTTGTGGGCGGTTCACCCTGTCGGCTCATTCTACCGAATGAGCCGACAGGGTCCGCAAATATCTTTCTTTTGTACTTGCGCGGGGGCGGTCACATCAACCCCGCGCTGTTTTTATAACTTTTTCCTTTCCGTTTTTGCGGCTTGCGATGTGATGTTGTCGTCTTCGCATGATCCAAAAACAATATCGCATCGCAAACAAAAAAACGGTTCTTTGATGTCGGCACATCCTACTTTCCCCGCCGCTTGCGCGACAAGTATCATCGGATTGAAGCACTTTCACTTCTCTGTTCGGAATGTTCCCGATTTTCTTAGCGAGTAAAACGAGCTTAGAAAATCGCAATCCCGCCCCGCCCGCGGCGGGAGGGAGGAAGAGGTGGGACAACTAAAAACGGTTCTTTGATGTCGGCACATCCTACTTTCCCCGCCGCTTGCGCGACAAGTATCATCGGATTGAAGCACTTTCACTTCTCTGTTCGGAATGGGAAGAGGTGGGACATGCTCCAACGAAGCACCGACATCAAAAAACCGTTTCGTTTTTTGATGTGTGTAGAGTTGTGGTTTACAATTTTGCAATTGTTAACCTTGTTGTGAAGTCAGCATTGGGATGGTTGGCGGATCATTAGTATCTCTTGGCTTAAACCCTTACGGGCCTTACACCTAAGACCTATCAACGTGGTAGTCTTCCACGAAATCTCCGCGCCCTCTACACAAATGCAACGAAACATTGGAAGCTCAAAATGGAGATGATCTCGAGGCGCAACGACGAAGGCGTACTCGAAGAGTACGGTGAGGAGGAAGCAACGACGAGATCGCTCCATTTTGAGCTTCCCGTAGGGCCGGAATATTTTTTCTTCCGGCGTTGTTGCTTGTCGCTCGAGTACCATGCTGGTACACTTCGCTTCGCGCGCCTAGCCGGAAGAAAAAATCTTCACGGCCAATGTTCGCTGAATTTGTGCAGAGGGCGCTTATACCTAATCTTGGGGTAGGCTTCGCGCTTAGATGCTTTCAGCGCTTATCCCTTCCATACATAGCTACCCGGCAATTCAGTTGGTACCAAAGCCGGTAAACCAGAGGTATGTTCAGCCCAGTCCTCTCGTACTAAGGCCAACTCCCCTCAAGTATTTGACACGCTTACGCGTGCACTACGCCTGTAACAGATAGAGACCAACCTGTCTCACGCATGTTCCCACGCATTGCTGCGTGCATTGGACTATACCTTCATCCTTTCATTATCGATGAGGATGATCGACGTGTAGTCTCTACGGGGTCAACATATGGATCTTCCGCTTCTTTGAATGATTCAATTCACGGAATTGATCGACCAACCTCATTAACACGATAAAATCTTTCTTAGACTTTACCAGCATTTTCTTCTGCAAAATCAGCAGCATCAGATCAGCTTGCCGTTTCTTCAATACAAGGAACGGTTTAATATCCGAAAGCAAAGAACGGATAGCTTGTTGTTTTTGAATTACATATTCCAACATGCCATCATTTCTTGCCCGCAAATATCCACTGCCAATAAGGCTACAAATTTCTTCGAAGTTTACGCGATCTTTTGATGATTGAAAGAATGCTACGTAAGGCGCGATCTGAAATCCATACCGATAATCAGCATTGGGCCTTGAACGCACGTAGATGCTTCCGTCACCATCAAGAAATCCTGCGATATATGCTTTTTGTGTTAACGACAAATTCATATGCGACTTCCCTCGGTGTTATCCCATGATCTTCCGCTCATTCAAAATATCTTTTAATATATTTTTAATGAGCGTTGTGATGCATCCCAGGTTAGAGATGCAAGGATTTCGCCGATATGAGTCGATTTGTGCATCGCTCTATCTCTAGAGTGAGCCGCCGTGTTTATGTCTTTCCTCGGATTCAGACCGTGCAAATGTCGATTATTTTAAAAATCAACATCTCCACGGTCTGAACCCAGCTCACGTGCCGTTTTAATTGGCGAACAGCCAAACGCTTGGGAGCTTCTTCACCCCCGCGCTACGGCGAGCCGACATCGAGGTGCCGAGCGAAGTCGTCGCTAGGGACGCTCGGACTTCACTAGCCTGTTATCCCCGGAGTAGCTTTTGTCCGGTGTCTCCGACCTTCCTATAAAGAATTGGTACATCAGTAAAGAAATACCAACATAGTCGTCGGGTCACTAACTTCTGCTTTCGCACCTGCTCGTCTTGTAGGACTCGCAGTCAAGCCGGCTTATGCGTTTGCACGTCCTGCCCGATTTCCATCCGGGCTAAGCCGACCTTAATAAACTCCTCCATTACTCTTTAGGAGGAAAATGCCCCATTTAAACTGCCTACCAAGCACTGTCTCAGTTGGGTTTACCTTTCGGACTCCCAACCGGTTAGACGTTAAAGTTCTAAAGATGGCTGTTTCATTGTCGGATCCACGCCGCCCGAAAGCGACGCTTCAAATCCTCACCACTACGCTACGCAGTAAAACTCTAAAATCAATACCAAGCTGCAGTAAAGCTTCCGGGGTCTTTTCGTCCCGTTACAGGTATCCCGCGTCTTCACGGGAATCGCATTTTCACCGAGCTCATCGTTGAGACAGTTCCCCAGTCATTACGCCTTTCGTGCGCTTCGGAACTTCATCCGTTTTTTCTCACCTTACGGCGAGGATCAGACTATATCTTTATCTTCAGAAGAGAATCGATAATTTCTCCTTTGGCTCTTTTTCTTTTTCCAGAACCATTCATTTGGTAAGCAAGATTTACAATTTCTATAAATCCATTTTTGCTCAAATGCTTTCGCGAGCTAACAATCTCACATATGTTTTTAAACAATATAAAATCATTTTGCTTCGCTGAAATAAGAGGAAATCTCCCGAATTATGTATTCCGGAATGTTTCTTTCTGCTCTTCCTGAAGAAATCGGCGTCTTATGATCCGGCTGAACCGAACCATCCCGTCCCTTAAAGGACGAAGTCGTTACGGGGTCATTTTGATTTTTAATCAATGGACTTCCCACGATGTTATCCTGGCAAGCAAACATTAAATTTCTTTAAAAGAATGCTTGACAGAGGACTTCTTCGTTATAAGCCGATTGTTTCAATGCTCCTCGCGGAGCAAGGGGGCAAGTTTCCTTACCCGAAAAGGAATTGCGCTCAATTGTGTTACAACTTTTACATTGGCGAAAACATTTCTGCTTCGCTCTCTATGTCGCCATAGAGTTCGGACTATATCTTCACTCGCTTATACGAGGTTCGGCATATAGTCTCTGAGGATTTTGCCGTGTAAATCGTTCGCGGGAGGTTTCGAGAATATATTCAGGGGAATATAAACGGAATCTTCCTTCCGCGTTCATCGAATGCGCCAGACACACTACTGTTTGAAAGCCGCGCCAGGTCTTGTGTTCCTTTCGTTCCATCATTTCAATGATGGTGGCGAACTTCCGAAATGCTTCCGCTTTTGTTGCAAGCGGATATTGCCGGAAGAACGGAATCACAATTCCCAGGAATTCTTTTCTGCTTTCAATAGTCAGTGCCAACACATTACTTCCCGATTTCTTGTAGATTCGACCCGTTCCTAATATCTCTTGAAATAGTTCAAGGATATTCCGATGGTTCTGATGCTGGTAAATTTGAAATTTAGTCAGTATCGTCCAGCCGGATTTTTCAGTAAGTGGTTTAGCGAAAGAAATATTAAAACTTCCTTCGCCATCCACAAACCCTGCGAGAAAGTGCCTTAAACACTCCCGCGGCAGTTTCCTGAGCGCGTCGATATTATCTTTCGCACACAACAACCTTTCCTGCTGATTGTCTGCACCAATCATATTGTCACGGTATCAAAGTAAGATTAAATGTAAAATATTATTTAATCATTTTTTAATATCGTAATGTTGGATACTCAGATATTCCAGCATTTAGCCGAATTTTACTAAGGCAATGAATTCACCTTAGACTATTTGTCTTCTCGCTATTTCTAGCGAGTATGGACTATATCATCCCCCACCACGAAAATGGGGGTCTGTCGTGTAGTCTCTGAGGATTTTCCATTTTCACTTTACTTTCGCAAATTTAGGAATCTTTCCTGCTGATTGTCCAATCCGAAATTTTTTATACCTCTCAGCTTATCTTTTTAGATTACTGTTTGGGTATTCCGGCTCTTAGGAGTTTCCAGCATATAGACAGATTTTATAATCGCTCAACGTTAGTTTCGCTTTGAAGCGAAGGGTAGCACGCTTACGATTATAGTTATCGCTGACATTGACGAGGGCTTGAGCCAGTCGGCCTCTCGCCTCCGGCGAGAACGCCGATCGGCGCGGATTGCTACGCAGATTTACGCGGATGCATTTCTGCCATCCGCGAGAATCCGCGTTTTGATCCGCGAGAATCCGCGATCTTGTCGGAGACAAGAGACTGCCAGCCTTGACCTTCTCGCATCGGTCAGGCGTCACCCCCTATACATCCTCTTGCGAGTTAGCAGGGAGCTGTGTTTTTGGTAAACAGTTGCCAGGGAGACTTTCGCTGCGTCCAGCACCACTTTGATTTCAAGAAAGAAAACTGCGCTTAATCCGTTTAAACAGTTCTTGCTTTGCCCTGCCATGCTGTTTTAAACGCACCTCGTGCGTCACTGCATCCTGTTTGCTCTTATGCGCTTCTACATAAGACAAGAATCCAAAAACCTCTCGACCGACGCGTCGCGGTTTGTCTGCCACGATGATGCTCTGGTAAGCGTCGTTTGAGGTTATCAGTTCTTCCAATATAAACTTCTTTACTGACACTATTTTGAATGACGTAGACAATGGACATTGTGCCATTCTGCCCTACTGTCATTAAAAAATTCTTAAAACCAAAGTGGTGCTGGAAGGCCATATAGCTAACGTACGGCCGCTTTTTTGCCGAGTTCCTTAACGATGAATCACTCGTTCCCCTTGGGCTCCTCGCCCTATCCACCAGTGTCGGTTTACGGTACGGATCCTAGATGACATAACAGACAGGCTTTTCTCGGAAGGCTCTTCATATGCGTCGGCCAGGTAAATTCCTGACCTTCTGTCGGTGCTTGTTGAACTTCGCACAAACAATGCCAAACCAATAAGGCACGCTTACTCATTTCCTTCGCACCTGTAGGATAATCACCCAGGAGGGCTGGAATATTAACCAGCTGTCCATCGCCTGCGCCTTTCGGCATCGGCTTAGGGCCGCCTCACCCGTGGTTGATTGCCAGTGCCACGGAAACCTTGGATTTTCGGGGTTCCAATTTCTCATTGGGATTGTGGTTACTCATGCCAACATTTTCTCTTCCGGCCGCTCCATCCCGCCTCACGGCTGGGACTTCACTGCAGGCCGGAATGCTCTCCTACCACTCGCTGACTTCATTGAGGAGGCGAACGTGCAACTTATAAAGTGCACGCTCGCCAGGATTGCGTGGATGTCCTGGATTTTAACCAGGGTTTCCGGATTATGAGTCCGGGGTCCTAAGTCAGGCCACCTCCGTATTTCCCTTCCTAGGATAGAGATACGTCTGTGATGTTTTAGACGAACATCCAACAAATTTAAAGTCCCATCCAAAGAACTGGCGCGGTGGGGAGGATTGATTACCTCCTAAGTGTTTTTAGACGATTGTTGAAAAGTGTCAAATATCGGACGAGAAGGTCTTCTCATCTCTCAAATGAGAAGATGGGGCCTTCTTACTTGGGGCGGGTCGCCCCTACTTTTATCGTCGTGATATTAGGGAAAAAATATCTTTTCATATCTTTTCCATCTGACAACAACCCGTCACACTGTTCCGTGAAACAACAACCCGTCACGAAACCCACCGCATAACTGGCGGGGCAGAGAGGGTTTTCACCTCCGACCTCCGACTTGTCAAATCGGCGCATGTTCACTCAGAAGTCTTCTGAGCTACTGCCCCATATAAAACTTTTATTTTCCTCAATGAAGTCAGCGAATCCATATCTTCGGTATTACGCTTTAGCCCCGGTACATTTTCGGTGCTCCCTGCCGTCGAATAGTGAGTTGTTACACACTCTTTAAAGGATGGCTACCTC
>CAZADL010000029.1:0-7859 GCA_964483915.1 uncultured Candidatus Saccharibacteria bacterium
CCGGGATTTCCCGTAGCGCTTCTGGATATCATACAGCTTCCGGACGAGCCGCTCAATCTCGCGTTTCATCGTGAGCGGATTCAGTTTTTCATGTTCGGCCTTCAATTTCGCCTTGTCCGCCTCGCTGACGGCGCCATGCGCCATGATGCGCCGGTAGGGCGCCATCGCCTTCTTTTCGTATCGCCGCACATACTTTGATCCGACCCGCTCTTTCTTTACCATCCGCCGCACGGCGATGAAATGGATGCGGTACGGGACAAGAACATCGTAGATCGCATTCAAAGCGTCCACCGCCTCAGGGCAATCGAGCATGACGTATCCCACGGTATCCCGCACCACGTGCCCGTTCCGCTCTTCGACATACATATTGTCATTCTTGTGGTTGGGGCGTGAGCGCGAGAGGTCGATCTTCTCCGTTCCGCACCATCCGATCACGAACCGATTCAGGAACTCGGATCTCGTGTCGGGATGCGCCCCGAGCCACGAGAACGGCATCTGGTCCCTGATTGCGGCCATACTCTTTTGCGTCGCCTCCTGCGTCTTGTTCCATGGGGCGCGGAGGATCGGAGTCATTGTCGCCGCATCGGTGTAGTTCGCCGAAGGCCGAGTTGCTGTGCCGCACCGTATCGATCTGCCCGTATCCCGGTGGCTTGCCCTGCCACGGCCCCGTGAAGATCGGAACAAGATGCTTCAGGTGTGAAGGTTTTGTTGATGAGATGCCGTGCCGCATCCGCTGGATGCGCGTGAAGTTTCCGATCCGCCGCTTCATGGTCGCTTCGCTCATCTGCCGGAGCAGGATGGTTGCGACCTCTTCATGCTTCCACATCCTGTCACGCAAGAAAATGTCGACGTATTCCCCGACCATGAGGCGCAGGAGTTCGCCGCAGACCCGATTGCCCGCCTCCCAGACCGTCTTCAATGCCGCGGTCACGTCCGGGCCGTAGACGAGCTTCCCGCCACGCGCGTCCTCCTTGGCCGGATCCCGCATCTGCAGCTTCCGGAACCGCCGCACTGCCGCCTTGCGGTGCATTCCGGTCACGTCGGAGACGCGGTCGAGGATTTCTTTTTTCCGCCTCCGCCCCGCCGCCCAATATTCCTTTCCGTACCGCCCGAACACTTCTTTTTTGGTTTCCATAGTCATGATGACTACGGTAACCCATTCATGAGCTATCCAGTCGAGCTACGGTAACCTTTTCAATGAGCTAGAACGAAGAGTTGACAGCTCCGGCGGAGAAGACCTATTATGTGAACTGATGTGTCCGCGCTTGCGCGGATTTTTTAAGAGAACGTGGTGTAAAAAATTAAATAAAAATATATGCTTGATGTCAAGGAACTATCCAAGGCTATCCGGCAGGTTGCCGAAGAAAAGGGGCTTGCGCCAGAAACGATCACCGAGGCGATTGAGTCGTCTATCGCAGCCGCGTACAAAAGGGATTATGCCGAACGCGGTGGCATCGTAAAATGTAAACTCGACGAAAAGAGCGGGACGTTGAAGTTTTGGCAGATAAAAACGGTCGTTGATGAAACCACTGTCCGATTTGTGAGCGAATCGGCGGACGAGGAAGGTGAAAGAAAAGAACGGGAGAGCGAAGAGGAACAGAAATTGCCGCGTTTCAATCCGGAGCGGCACATCACCCTAGAAGACGCCAAAAAGATAAAACCGACCGCTGCAGTCGGCGACGAACTCACGTTCCCCTTGGAGACCAAGGAGGATTTCGGCCGGATCGCGGCGCAGACGGCGAAACAGGTCATCCTCCAAAAGCTCCGCGAGTCGGAGCGGGAATCCATTCTCGCCGAATGGACCCAGAAGGCGGGGCAGATCGTGAGCGGCGAAGTTCAGCGGTTCGATCGCGGCAATGTTTTTGTGAATCTCGGCCGAGCAATCGGCGTGATGTTCGCGAACGAATCCATCCCAAACGAACATTATCGCGCCGGCGAACGGCTCCGTTTTCTCGTGCTCGCCGTTCAGGAAGACACCCGCATGCCGGGCATCATTCTCTCCCGCGCGAATCCCCAGTTCGTTGAGGAACTCTTTAAGGTGGAGGTGCCGGAGCTCGGTGAAGGAACGATTGAAATCAAGGGTATCGCCCGCGAGCCCGGCAACCGGACGAAGATCGCCGTGGGTTCAAAGTCGGAAGGCGTGGATCCCGTGGGAGCATTGGTCGGCCAACGCGGCACACGCGTCATGGCGGTGAACAATGAATTGGGGAACGAGAAAATTGATATCATTGAGTGGTCGGATGATTCGGAAAATTTCATCGCGAACGCGCTCTCCCCTGCAAAGGTGGAGCGGGTGGAAATCCTTCCCCGCCGCGAGGCGCGCGCGTTCATCCCTGAAGGCCAATTGAGCTTGGCGATCGGCAGGGGTGGCCAGAACGTCCGTCTCGCCGCAAAACTTACCGGCTGGAAAATAGATGTCCGTTCGCAATCCCACCCCGAGAAAGCCCAGGAGGGCGGCGTGGCGGGACGTGTGGACTCCGACCAGATTCCGCCGCAGGACGATGATAAAAAAGAGGATATCGCTATTTAAACAAAAATGTCTACCATATTATTTTCTATCGTAAGCAGTTTGGCGGCGATCGTTGTAGCGCTCGTGCTCGTTATAAAAGTCTTGAAGGCGCCGGGGGGCGATAAAAAAATGCAGGAGATCGCACACGCGATCCAGGTCGGCGCGAAGGCATATCTGAACCGCCAATATAAAACCATTGCCGTTGTGGCGGTCTTTGCCGCGGCACTCATGTGGTGGGGCTTGGGGCTCACCACAATGATTGCCTTCCTTGTCGGAGCCATTGCTTCGGCGCTCGCCGGATACATCGGTATGCATGTTTCGGTCCGAGCTAACGTGAGAACTGCCGAAGCGGCAAAGTCAGGGCTCAAAAAATCGCTCGCCATTGCATTTCAGGGAGGATCGGTCACGGGGCTGCTCGTGGTCGGCCTCGCGCTCTTTTCGGTCTCTCTGTTTTACGCGATCACGCACAACGTGACGGCGCTCATCGGGCTCGGGTTCGGCGGCAGCTTGATCTCGGTTTTTGCTCGTTTGGGCGGAGGCATCTTCACGAAGGGAGCCGACGTGGGCGCTGACCTTGTGGGCAAAGTGGAAGCCGGAATTCCTGAAGACGATCCGCGGAATCCCGCGGTCATCGCGGACAACGTCGGCGATAACGTCGGTGATTGTGCGGGAATGGCGGCCGATCTTTTTGAAACCTATGCCGTGACGGCGATCGCGGCCATGATATTGGGGCGCCTGGTATTCCCTCTCTCCACTGCGGCAGTTGCGTTTCCGCTCTTGGTCGGCGGCGTTTCCATTATCGCCTCAATCTTCGGCGTCTTCTTTGTAAAATTGGGCAGATCGCAGGCGATTATGGGCGCGCTCTATAAAGGCCTCGCCGCGGCGAGCGTTCTCTCGCTTGCAGGCTTCGCGTGGCTCGCTAAGAATTATTCCTTTGCGTTTTTGTCGTTCGGACAAATATTCTATCCCCTCCTCGTTGGAGTCCTAATCACGGGCCTCATCGTTCTCATCACCGAATACTACACGTCCAAAAAATTCCGTCCGGTCCGGTCCATAGCGAAATCATCAGAGACGGGGCACGGCACGAACATCATCACTGGCCTATCGGTCGGGATGGAAGCAACGGCGTTTCCGGTTGTTGTGATTGTGGGCGGGATCCTCGTCGCATATGGCATCTCTGGCCTTTATGGAGTGGCGCTCGCGGCGATGAGCATGCTCTCCATGACGGGCATCGTGATTGCAATTGATGCATTCGGCCCGATTACGGACAACGCCGGCGGTATCGCGGAGATGGCAGGACTTCCTGAATCAGTCCGAAAGGTAACTGATCTGTTGGACGCGGTCGGCAACACCACGAAAGCCGTGACGAAGGGATACGCAATCGGCTCTGCGGGGCTCGCCGCGGTGGTCCTTTTCTCCGCGTACGTAGAAACCCTACAAGCAAAGATGGGTGGCAAAATACTGAGCTTTGATCTCAGTAATCCTCGGGTAATCGTTGGCCTTCTTCTCGGTGGCATGATACCTTATCTCTTTGCTTCCATTTCCATGAAAGCGGTCGGCAAGGCGGCGGGCGGTGTGGTTGTGGAGGTGCGCCGCCAATTCAAGGAAATTGTGGGCATCATGGAAGGTACTGCAAAACCGGACTACGCGAAGTGCGTGGATATTGTGGCATCCGCGGCGATCAAAGAAATGATCGTCCCGGCACTGCTTCCGGTCGTGCTCCCCATAATTGTGGCATGGCTCCTCGGGCCGGTGGCGCTTGGCGGGCTCTTGGTCGGTTCCATTGTGACGGGCATCTTCGTCGCGATCTCCATGACCTCGGGCGGCGCGGCATGGGACAACGCAAAGAAATATATCGAAGAAGGGAATTTCGGCGGCAAGGGTTCCTTCGCGCATAAAGCAGCGGTAACGGGGGATACCGTCGGCGACCCTTACAAAGACACCGCGGGCCCCGCCATTAATCCCGTCATCAAGATCATAAATATCATCGCTTTACTTTTGGTGCCGTTTTTGTAAAATAAAAATAAATTTGTCATTTCCGCGGAATCGGGAATCCAGGGAGCATTGTTAATAAACCTGGATCCCGGCTTTCGCCGGGATGACAATCAAAAAAATCCATGGACCCGGAAAATCAATATCTCATCCCGACTGTCATTGAAAAATCGCAGTTCGGCGAACGGGCGTATGACATCTATTCCCGCCTCCTCAAAGAACGGATTATTTTCCTTGGCGGACCGGTCAGCGATGCTGTCGCGAACACGGTCATCGCCCAGCTTCTCTTCCTCCAACATGAGGATCCGAAGGCCGACATCAATCTGTACATCAACAGTCCCGGCGGATCGGTCACGGCCGGCATGGCAATCTACGACACCATGCAATTCATTAAACCGGATGTTTCGACCATTTGCGTCGGCATCGCGGCGTCAATGGGCGCGTTCCTGCTTGCTGCCGGCAAAAAGGGAAAGCGGTTCGCTTTGCCCAATTCCGATATTCTGCTCCACCAGGTGATGGGCGGCGCGGAAGGCCAAGCGGTGGAAGTGGAGATCGCCGCAAAGCAGATCATAAAGAAGAAGGACCTCTTGAATCAGATCCTCGCGAAGCACACCGGCCAATCGCTCGCGAGAATTGAGAAGGATACCGACCGCGATTTCTGGCTCTCCGCCGAAGAAGCGAAGACCTACGGCGTCGTGGATGAGATCATAAAGAAACAGTGAGCGTTGTGTTTTGTTGCATGCTATATTTCTAAAAAGCCCCGTTGTGGGGCTTTTTCGTGCCCAAGAACCTATCTCAAAACTACACCAGCCCGCGTTGCGCGGGGTAATGCCGGAGCGCGAGACGCGACAAGGAGACAGTAGCATGGGCTACGGCTCCGAGGAGCAACGACGCGCTCCGGCATTATAACCGCAACCCGACGGGATCTGGCTCTTTGCCGCAAGGCCTGCGTTTATCCTCCTCGCCGTACCTTTCAGGTACGCCTTCGTCGTCGCGCCTTGGCCTTGTGGCAAAGAGCCGAGATCGCGGGCGGTGTAGTTTTGAGATAGGTTCTATTTCGTGCTACGATACGAACTATGGACTCGCGAGAAGCTAAAATATCGTCCCTCCTTTCCCGAAATGTCGCGGAAATAATAGAGAAAGACCATCTTGAGGCCGCGCTTCGCTCCGGAAAAAAACTCCGCGTGAAATTTGGCATCGACCCGACGTCTTCCGACCTCCATCTGGGACATGCCGTCGTGTTGAACAAGCTCAGGAAATTTCAGGACCTGGGACACGTAGTTGTCCTCATCATAGGTGATTTCACTGCGCGCATCGGCGATCCGAGCGGCCGATCGGAAACTCGAAAGACGCTTGGCGAGAAAGAGGTCAAGGCGAACATGAAGCAGTATCTCGCTCAAGCCGGGAAAATACTTGATATCAAAAAAGTTGAGATCGCCTACAATAGTTCGTGGTTTGCGAAAGAAGGCACCGAACAACTCGTCCGGCTTGCCATGGCAGGGACGTTTCAGCAGGTGCTTCGGCGCGCCGATTTTAAGAAACGCATTGATACCAACCAAGACATCACCTTTCTCGAGCTTCTCTATCCACTGTTTCAGGGATACGACTCCGTAAAAATCAAAGCCGATGTCGAGCTCGGAGGGACCGACCAAAAATTCAATTTGCTCATGGGGCGGCGCGTGGAGCGCCATTTCGGCATGAAAGAACAAGACATCATGACGCTCCCCCTCTTGGAGGGCACTGACGGTGTGAAAAAAATGAGCAAGAGTTTTGGGAATTACATCGGGCTTACCGAACCGCCAGAGAGTATGTTTGGAAAGATAATGTCCATTCCCGACGCACTGATCGAAAAATATTTCCTGTTATGCACCGATCTTCCTGAAAAAGAGATAGCCGTCATCAAAAAAGAGGTAGGGCCGAAAGAATTGAAAGAACGCCTCGGCTTCGAGATCGTAAAACGGTACCACGGCGAGAAGGCCGCTCAAGAAGCGCAAGGAAGTTTTGAAAAAATGTTTTCCAAGCGCGGGGCTTCCGATAACGTTCCCGAATTAAAAATAAAAGAAAAAACGCTTTCAACGCTCGACCTTGCGGTTGCCACGGGCGTCCTCAAGAGCAAGAGCGACGCCCGACGCCTCATTAAACAGGGCGGGTTTGAATATGATGGTTCCACCATGAAAGACGTTAAAACAATGCTCGCCATTAAAAATGGAGCGGTCCTGCGCGTCGGAAAAAAATATTTCTTCAGAATAAAAAATTGAGTGTTGATTGAGCGGGATGCCAGAATCGAACTGGTGCCTTCACCTTGGAAGGGTGACGTACTGCCACTATACGAATCCCGCGGCGCAACTAATCGCTGGTTTTTCAAGTATATAGTAGAGCCTGTCTCGAAAATAATCCAGTAAGCGGAGGGTTCTCATGCTGCGTGACCGTGAGTTTGGGTCGCGCAGCATGAGAACCCAACCCGAAGTTCTTGCTCTTTTTCTCGTTTTCTGTTAGAACTAATACAATCAAATTGATGCCCAATGCTTCCCGGCAGACAAAAATCATCAGTATTTTTCTCGCTTTCATAGCCATCGGCGCCGTGACGGCGTGGTTCTCCAGCAAGAAAGGCGGCGTTCCCAATGATTTTACACAGGCGCGCGAACAGGGAGCCCTCATTGCACAAAATATCGTTGACCTCTCCAACCAGTCCACAAACGACCTCGTGAGGGTTAACGATTTCGACAAATTGGGTGACTATACTGACGCACTCGTGCTCACGACGAACATCATAGCCAAAAATCAAAACCTGCACGACCAAGCCGTTTCTCTCTCTGGCCAAATTGAGGCGATGGCAAAATCGTTGCCGGACATCTCATCCTCTGAAGCCCGCCAAGCCGCGCTCGACGCGATCTCGAGCCGCCTCGCGCTCGTAAGCGAACTCATCAATTACAGCGGTGATCTCGAAAAATTGCTCTTCACGCTCCAGGGCCATTTCACAGGCGTCTCGATTAAGCGAGGAGACGTGCAGGCGATCGTTGACCAGATCAACACCGACGTGAACGCCATCAACAACTTCAACGGCCACGCACAACAGTCCATGGTTCAGTTCGACACGCTGACCAGCAAATAGATAACCCTTGTGGGCACACTAGGACTCGAACCTAGAACCGATCGTGTATAAGACGATTGCTCTACCATTGAGCTATGTGCCCCACGAGATTAATTTTTGTTATAGTATCCTAAAAATAAATCTTTCGCCAGCCGGCATACATGATCATTGTTTTTACGGGCAACGGTAAGGGGAAAACTACGGCGTCTTTAGGGCAGATGGTTCGCGTTTTGGGACGCGGCAAGTCAGCGCTCATGATCCAGTTTA
>CAZADL010000030.1:0-7190 GCA_964483915.1 uncultured Candidatus Saccharibacteria bacterium
TTATACTTCTTCGGCGTTCCGTCTGAATTTTTCGCTCCGCAGGGGCAGGAATCGTTCCTGCCGACGCCACTGAATTTAGGATCTTTCGGTCCTGAATTTTTCACTAATGAAACCGTGGGTTGGTTTTGTGATGTGGTTCCGGCGTTATCCCCTAATTTGAAAATATTTCCAAACACCATCGCATTGTAGTTTGCCCAGAAGTTTCTAAAAAGGCGGTGCGCTTCCTGCCGGTATTCAACGAGGGGATCGTGTTGGCCGTAGGCGCGGAGCCCGACCGATTGCGAGAGGGATTCCAAATCGTCCAGATTGTTCATCCAGAGCATGTCAAGGATACCGAGGAGCTGGTTGCGCGCGAGCGGCTGCTCTGCAACCGCTGCGCTCGCCTTTAGGATGAGATCCCGGTTGTCTTCATTTTCTGCGGGTGCGCCGATACCAACTTCGGTGAATATTTTTTTAATATCTTCCTCTGTCACGCCGCCGGCGAGCATGGCGTCAAAATGCGCAAGCGCGGCGTCCTGAATGGCAACGGCGATATCTTCTTTCGCAAGCATGCCGAGGATTTTTTGCCGCCGGTCGTAGACAGCACTCCGTTGTTTATTGAGAACGTCATCGTACTCAAGAAGATGTTTGCGGAAATCAAAGTTCGCGCCTTCCACTTTCTCCTGCGCCTGCATGACTGCTTTCGTCACGAATGAGAACTGGATCGGTTCATTATCCGGCACATCAAAACGGTTCATGAGGCTTTTCAATCGGTCGCCGCCGAAGATGCGGAGCAGATCGTCGTCGGGGGAGAGGAAAAATTGCGAGGATCCCGGATCGCCTTGCCGCCCGGCGCGGCCGCGGAGCTGGTTGTCAATCCGGCGCGCTTCATGCCGTTCAGTGCCGATCACATGGAGCCCGCCTGCCTCACGGACGCGTTTTGCGTCAATTTCAATCGGCGGATTGCCGCCGAGGAGGATGTCTACGCCACGGCCCGCCATGTTCGTTGCGACCGTCACGGCGCCTGGCTTTCCGGCCTGGGCGATAATGGACCCTTCACGCTCGTTATTCTTGGCGTTCAGAAGTTCATGTTTAACGCCGGCTGCCCCGAGCGCCGCAGACAGGGCTTCGTTCTTCGCAATTGACGTGGTTCCCAAAAGCACCGGCTGCCCCTTTTTGGATCGCTCTTGAACGTCACTTACGATTGCAGCGATCTTCGCGTCCACATTTTTATAGATGACATCGTTCATCTGGACGCGCTGGAGGGGACGGTTCGGCGGAATGCTGACGACCTCCAAGTGATACACCTTATGAAATTCCTCGGCCGAGGTTTGCGCCGTGCCTGTCATACCGGAGATCTTTTCGTAAAGCCGGAAATAATTCTGGAGTGATATTTTTGCATAGGTCCGCGATTCCTGCTGCACGTCAACGCCTTCCTTCGCTTCAATCGCTTGATGCAGGCCTTCCTGATAACGCCGGCCGCGGAGCAAGCGTCCCGTAAACTCATCCACAATCACGACCTCGCCGTCCTTCACTACATAATCCTTGTCGCAGGAAAAAAGCGCGCGCGCCCTCAAACTTTCCTCAAGATAGTGAACCAGCCTGATATTTTCCGGCGCATAGATATTTTTGATGTGGATCACGCGCTCCACCTTTTCGATGCCGTGGTCGTTGATGGAAACCGCCTTCTTTTTTTCATCAACCGCGTAATCCTCGTCTTTTATAAGATTTGCGGCGACGCGTGCGAACGTGCGATAGGCATCGCTTGATTCACTGTCCGGCGCGGCGATAATAAGCGGCGTTCGCGCTTCGTCGATCAAAATACTGTCCACCTCGTCGATGATCGCGAAATGCCGTTCGCGCTGGACCTGGTCCTCCAGCCGGTAGGCGAGGTTGTCGCGGAGATAATCAAAACCGAACTCGTGGTTGGTCCCATAAACGACATCGGCGCGATACGCCTCGCGGCGCGAGACCGGACGCAAAAATTCCTGTTGGACAAGGAAACTGCCAGTCGTATCCCGCTCTTTATCGAGTAATTTCGATTCCTGTGGATTTTGCGTTGTCGCGCTCTCACCTTCTTCCGGCGCTTTATAGAGCGGGTCATAGAGGAAGGCACCGCTTGGTACAAGGACCCCGACGGTAAGATTGAGTGCACGATAAATTTGTCCCATCCAAACTGCGTCGCGGCGGGCGAGATATTCGTTCACGGTGACGATGTGCGTTCCTCTACCGCTTAAGGCATTCAGATATGCGGGCGCAACGGCGGCGAGCGTTTTGCCTTCGCCCGTCATCATTTCAGCGACTGCCCCTTGGTGAATGACAATACCCCCGACAAGCTGGACGTCATAAGGACGTTGGTTCAGGGTACGCTGTGCGGTCTCGCGCACGAGCGCAAACGCTTGCGGCAATATGTCATCAAGCGATTCACCGTGCTGCAACCGGACCTTTAACTTTTCGCTTTCTGTCGCAAGGTTTTCATTACTGAGCGCACGTACGTTTTCTTCAAGTGCATTAATCTTGCCGACGTGCTCAAAAAGCGGTATGAGCGACCGTTTTTGGAATGATTTTTTTAGAAAGTTAAACATGATAATACTGAACCGAGGACAGTCACGCCGAGTTTTATGAGCAGCCCCGGATGAATACACCGGGTTTTATATTATACCCTTACGCCTCTCCCCGCTCTTTCTCTGCTTGTTTTGAGGCGATGTCTATTTTGCGGAATGCGTAGAGAATGACTGCGAGGAGTATCGTTACCACGGTGGCAAAAGCGAGGAGGCCGATACCAGCGAGGACACCCACTGCCGCCGTGGTCCAGACAAGGGCCGCCGTCGTAACTCCCCGGGGATGGTCATTGATTTTGATGATGATGCCCGCGCCGAGGAATCCGATACCGCTCGTAACGCCGGCGAGGAGGCCAAGGAATCCGCCGGCCGCAATAAGCGAGTTCAAATTTTCCGGCGAGGTTGCAATAAGATAGGGAAGTGAGAGCGAGGCCATGGAGAATAATGCCGCGCCGCTCGCAACGAGCATCTCCGTGCGCACGCCAGCCTCTTTTCCCACCAGCTCTCTCTCTACGCCCAAAATGGTTCCAAGGACGAGCGCAACCACGAACCGAACCAGCATTTGTTCAAGAGTAATCATGAATGCATTATATCAATGGTTATAAAAGTTGGCAAAGTTTGCTTCTCGTCGCGGAGGTGATACCATGAACGTAAAGAACGTAAAGAAAGACAGTGACATCCTCACGGCGGCCGAGATTAAAACTATGGAACGAACTTATGTCGCGGATATAGTGAAAAACGAAAGGAAGCATGTTGAGCTCTCTGGCTGGGTGCATGCGCGGCGCGACCATGGCAAGCTGGTGTTCATCGACCTCCGCGACCGAAGCGGGCTCTGCCAGGTTGTTTTTGGGCCAGACGTTCCGCAAGCGTCAGGATTGAGGTTGGAATATGTGATCAAGATTAGGGGCGAGATAAAGCAACGCCCGCCCGCGATGGTGAACGACAAAATTCCGACGGGACATTATGAAGTTGGCGCAACGGACCTTGAAATATTGAATGCCGCAGAACCGTTGCCCTTTCCGCTTGATACCGACGGATCCGAGATCAACGAGGAGGTACGCCTCAAATATCGGTATTTGGATTTACGACGGGAACGTTTACAGAGAAACATAAAATTCCGCTCGGATTTCGTCGATCGGGTGAGGCAATTTCTTTTTAGCAAAGGATTTCTGGAAATAGAGACCCCCGACCTTTCCGTGCCAACACCCGAAGGATCTAGAGATTTCATCGTGCCTTCCCGCCTGCAACCGGGTAAATTCTTTGCGTTGCCGCAATCACCCCAGCAATATAAGCAACTGCTCATGGTTGCAGGTTTCGAGAAGTACTTCCAGATTGCGCGATGTTTCCGCGATGAAGACCTGCGGGCGGACCGAGGTTTTGAACATACCCAGGTAGATATTGAGATGAGCTTTGTAGAATTAAAGGACGTGATGGCGCTCGACGAGGAAATGATGATATCGGTTGTGGAAGGCTTGGGTTTCAAGATACAACAGAAACCATTTCCAGTTTTCACCTATCAGGAAGCAATGAAAAGATTCGGATCGGATAAGTTTGATCTGCGAACCGAAGCAGACAGGAAGAATGGCACCTTGGCCTACGCATGGGTCATTGATTTCCCGTTCTTCGAAAAGGATAAAGAAGGAGGATGGACGTTTACCCATAATCCGTTTTCCATGCCGAAGAAAGAGCACCTTGAATGGCTTTTAAAAGGAGAACACGTGGGAGACATCATCACCAACCAGTATGACCTTGTCTGCAATGGCTTGGAAATTGGCGGTGGCAGCATCCGAGCGCACAAACCGGAGATATTGGAAGCGGTTTTTCGCGTGATGGGTTACAACGATGCAAAGATAGAGGCACAATTCGGACACATGCTCCAGGCGTTCCAATATGGCGCGCCGCCCCATGGCGGCATCGCCCACGGCGTTGAGCGAAACATCATGAATTTGATGGGCGAAGCATATCTCCGCGAAGTGCAAGCGTTTCCGCAGACCGGCTCTGGCAGAGCTTCTGTTATGGACGCACCGAGCGAAGTGGAAAAACGCCAACTAGACGAGCTTGGCATTGAATTAAAAAAACAGAAGAAAAAACCTTAGCACAAATTTGCCTTTTTTGGTTTTCTTGGATATTCTCAAAAAAAATCAAGTCGCAATTTATAAATTTTTAATAAACGTATGGCGCATCCCAAGGAAGAGAGAACGTTTGTCATGGTGAAGCCGGACGGCGTCAGGAAAGGTTTGACGGGCGAGATCATAAAACGGTTTGAGCAACGCGACCTGAAGATCGTGGCGCTTGAGATGTTCATGCCGACCGAGAAACAAATTGACGAGCATTATCCAAAAGATGAAACGTGGGTTCGGCGTTTGGGGCAGAAATCTGTTTCGACGTACGAAAAATATGGCGTCGACCCGGCGAGCAAACTGGGAACGAACGACGAATTTGAGATCGGGAAAATGGTTCGCCAATGGCTCGTTGATTACATGACGTCCGCACCTCTCGTGAAGATGGTGGTGCAGGGGATTCATGCGGTTGATGTCGTTCGCAAAATCGCCGGACCGACATTGCCGTATAAAGCAGAGGTTGGAACAATTCGTGGCGATTTCTCGATAGACTCTCCGCTTTTAGCGAATAGCGAGAAGCGAGCAGTGGCAAACCTGCTCCATGCTTCTGAAACTTCGGAGGAGGCACAGTATGAAATTGAACACTGGTTCGGCAAGGGAGCGAAATTGCAGAATTACAAACGCTTCGGCGTCGATGAATAGAATTTTATGGATCTTGACCCTCGATTGCATTTTGTAACGGCGACCGCGATTGTGGCGAAAAGGGATGACGATGGCGTTGCGCGATTCCTAATCGCAAAACGCGCACCGACCGAAAAAGCATTCCCGAATAAATGGACCGTGCCAGGCGGCAAGCTGGTGCGCACCGAATATGAAAAATTACCGTCGAGCGCTGATTTCGGACAGTGACACAACGTCGTCGAATGGGTTCTCAAAAAAGAAATCAAAGAAGAAGTAAATGTCGAAATTGAAGAAGATGTACATTATCTGACGGACCCGACGTTCATCCGTTCCGACGGTTATCCGGTGATTATACTTTCCTATTGGTGTTGGTATAAGGGAGGCGAAGCAAAGCCCGAGAAAGATCTGACCGAGGTTGCGTGAATAACCGCCGAGGAAGCAAAGACCTATGACATGATCTCCGGAATACCGGATGAAATCGCAGAGGTTGCAAAACTGCTGGCGCGACCATGAGATATTAATACCAAATTCTTTTTAGAAAAATTTAATGTTTTGATGTTAGGCTTCATTTGCTCATTCAATTGAATGAGCAAATGAAATGCACGAAAAACAACTCGAAAAAATTTTGAAGGCGATGGCAAATCGCCGGCGCCTAGCAATAATGGCATATCTGAAACAAACACGCGAAGCTAAGGTGGGGGATATTGCTGCTGAAATCAACTTATCATTTGCAGCGACATCGCGACATCTCGTTACCCTGGAACGTTCAGGTATTCTTGATAAAGAACAACGGAGCAAAGAGGTGTTTTATCGGATAGCACCATCTACACATTTTTTCGTGCGCGACGTTTTCGCTGAGCTATAAAATTTCCTCATTTGCTCATTCAATTGAATGAGCAAATGAGGAAGGGTTGGATGAAAAATTATTTTTGGAAGGCTTCTATAATGGAATCCATATTTCCTTCCATAATTTTTTCGATATTATGAAACTTCTTTCCGAGCCGATGGTCGGTGATTCGGTCGTCGGGGAAGTTGTAGGTGCGGATCTTTTCGGATCGATCGCCAGAGCCGATCTGCTCGCGGCGAAGATCGGTAACATTACCTGCTGCTTTAAGTTGTTCGATCTCGTAAAGCTTGGCGCGAAGGACATCCATCGCTTTTTCGCGATTTGCATGTTGTGACCGTTCTTCGCGGGAAGCAACTACAATGCCGGTCGGTTTATGGAGGATGCGCACTGCGGTCTCCACTTTGTTTACGTTCTGCCCGCCCGGACCGCCGGCGCGGGAGAAGGTGACTTCAAGGTCGTTCTGGTTGATATTCACAGCTTGTGCTTCTACGATGGGCAGCACGGCGACGGAAGCGGTTGACGTATGCACGCGTCCGGACCGCTCGGTCATGGGTACGCGCTGGACGCGATGGACGCCGGATTCATTTTGAAGCGCCTCGTAAACGCCGTTACCCCTTACTTCTGCGACGAGCGATTTATAGCCACTGAGCGTGGTTTCATTCCGATCGATGATCATGAAGTTCCAGCCGCGTTTTGCCGCGTAGCGCTGGTACATGCGTGCGAGATCGCCCGCAAAAATGGCGGCTTCGCCGCCGCCCGCTCCCGCGCGGATCTCCAAAATAATCTTGTTCAGGATTGTCATATTTGAATATCATAGCGTAATGGATTTTTTTAGCAAAGAAGATGCTTGTCATGCCTTCAAGAATTCTCGTTCATAAACGGAGGGTTTCTTTTCCGGAAGATTTTATCTTATGAATGCGGCGGGTAGCATTCTGGGGAACTGTGAGTTTGAGCCCCCTAGAATGCTACCCGTCGTATTCGTGGTCTCATCTTCCAGAAAACAGGGGCCCCTGTACTTTTTTTAATAAATAGTTAATAATAAGCACTTGGAGAACCGCCTCG
>CAZADL010000031.1:0-6723 GCA_964483915.1 uncultured Candidatus Saccharibacteria bacterium
TTGCA
Organism: uncultured Candidatus Saccharibacteria bacterium; assembly: GCA_964483915.1. Lineage (GTDB taxonomy): Bacteria > Patescibacteriota > Minisyncoccia > UBA6257 > 2-01-FULL-56-20 > CAJAQL01. The sequence continues at coordinate 6 of CAZADL010000031.1, forward strand.
TTACGTGCCAAGGAATATTCAAAAAACCAACCCAAAATTCAGCGGTGCCGAAATTGAGCTATAAACGAAGGTGGTCAACCTCGTGAGGTTGATTTTTCGCCGATATCCCGAGCATAGTCAATGATCGAAGTATAGACGGAATCATTCTGGCGATAGTTTTCAATTTCCTCGCTGTTCTCGTGGATAAATTCTTGCTTCTCCTCCAGGGCGTCCCTTACAACTGCAAGCGAACTGCTGAGGGCGCCCTGGGCGCGGATGTGACCTCGTTCTTCGGCAAGCTTCAAGAAAGTCGCAAGTTGAGCTTCTATCTCCTCAAGAAAAATAATTTGTATCGGATGGTCCGATAATTTTCGGTTTTGCCGTTCTATCCAAAGCGAGCTCAGGTCTTTTGCATGCATACCGCTTATGCCAACGATAACGCGCGGGACCTCGCGTTGTTCGCCTCGTATATTACGTTTTGGGGAGTAAAAGTATCGAATCGTGGTGAGCGTGCCTGATTCCGCTTCGCGCCGCAGCCGTTCCATTTTTGAGCGTAAATCTTTCTGATAGGTGACGTCTATTCCCAGGCCGAGAGTCGACGCTCCGCCACCCTCTTCTGAATATTCAACAATGATATCGGTGCCATTTTTAAGGTCATCGTATTTCGCGGTCTTTACGGTGGTAACTTCCTTGTTTTCGCCCCCTCCTCCGAGCCAATAACCCTGCTCGCCAAACTCGAGAATTATTGCCTCAAGTACGTCTGCTAATTGTTTCGTTTCGCGCTCGTCCGGTTCCGCCTCCCGCTCAAATTTCTCCTCTAAGCGTTGGACATATTCCTTATCCGCCCTTATGGTCGCCGGATCGTAACGGGGAAAATCGTCGGGATTGATTGCTTCGGCATCAAGAACCTCTCGCGCTCGTTGATACGCTTTCTCAAAATCTATATTTCTTTCTAGTTTTTCGAAGTCGTTTCTACTCATGGAAATTGGATACAGATATTATATATCAAAAAAATAATATAAGACAACCTTCCAATGGATAGGCAGGATAGATTTCCTAAAATCACTTCGGAAACTATAATTATGCCACGCAGTCTCTCTTTTATAAAAAATGAGAGAAAATTGACGTCACGATGCCTACGTTGTATATTTATTGTCGGTTTTGAAGCAAATCTCAAATAGCGGGAGGATATGAGGATATCATGGACGCCGTAAGCATTGAGGCTGTCCGGTCGTGGCGCGCGTTGCCGAAATGGCAGCAACGCCTGATCGAAACGTTCGGGCTCAAATATAAGTTAGGTGCCGAACAGCGACAAGGGTTTACGGCACCATTGCCGTTTTATCTCTTCGTCTGCAACGAGTGCGGCCGGCCAAGTAAGGACTATCCACATGGGTTTATCGAGAGTCGATATCTCTTGTGCTCCCACTGCGAAGTACGGCATAGCTTTACGCCGTGGTGGGTCCCACTCGCTATATTCTGGTCCGTCGTGAAATTCGCTATCACGTATCGTTTTCACGATTATTCTGCGGACGAGTGAGAAAATCTTTCAATGAGTAGCGTCCCACGACGCTGCTCATTTTCTTTACAAAAAAAAGGGAGCAGCTGCAGCTGGTTCCCCGCGAAACGCACTAAACGCCCTTGCGGCTCCCGCATGACGGCGTACCCCACACCTCGGATGAGCTTGGTATAGCACGTCCGCGCGCAACCTCGGCCCGCCATCGCTTATATACAAGCACGGCACGCCTCCGGATCCATAGCGTGTGTCACAAAGCCACATCCTGTCGAGGTCCATAAAAACCTCCGGTAACAAGAAAGCGTGGATAATCCCTTCCCATACCGTGTATGGGTAACAATACTCCGAAAGGATTCTTCGCTCGCTTTCCGACGGTTTCACGTTCAGATATCCCCTGCCATCATTGATATTAAGGAGAAGATAATCTCCTGTGGGGATCTGAACCTTGTCCGTGAGGTCCTTGGAACCGAGAGAACATTTGCCCTTCTTCCCGTTCACTTCAATCAAGCCCATGAAGCGATTTAAATCTGGTTGCTGCGGGCAAGCAGGTATGGGAAGAAAAAGACCGTACTTTGAATGCTTGACCTTCCGAAAAAGGTCGGCGCGGTCCGGTGTTATTAAACCGTTGGCCATGAGCATGGTGAGCGCTCGATCAAGGATTTGATCGGGACTCGGCAGCGCAACGGGATGCTGAAGCGCCCGATACCGCTCTCTACTCATTTGTTTCCCTCCGAGCATAGCGCCCTCCTTTCTGAAAAATCTATCCACTATTATAACGATGAATTCAAAATGTTGCAAAAAAAAGCCCGAGGATTAGGACTCCACGGGCCATAATTAAGGTTATTAAAAATGACATTTCATACTTCGTGAATTTTGCCGTAGCCGGGAAAATCCGAGTCGCCATCGTCATCCTCTTGAGTGGCAGCATCGCGGGCGACGGATAAAATCAACACGCCGGTCTTTTTCGGCAAGTCTCGCGGCAGTTTCACAACGATCAATCTTTCCCGAATAGCAAGCGGGTCGTCGAAAAGCCCAAGGGTCTCTCTTACTTCCGACCAGAAAATCATTTTCAAGATTAGGATGTTGTCGTTCAGGCGACCGATCTCTTCGAAATCTTTTTCCGTTGCCCCTTTCAAAATTTTTGCGTTAATGTATTTGTAAGAGACAACGTAAAGCGCCTTTAGCCAGAGATTATTGATAACTCCGACCTTTTCTTCGCTCGGCGCCACCGGAGACAGAATCCGTGAGGCCTGTTTCATGGGCTCTTGATCGCCTCCTTCTAACAACTTCAAAACCTCGATAGTTTCTGCAAAAAACTCTTTAAGCATCGGCATGTCCTCCTTTCAATTTGGTACCGAACTTATAATAAAAAATAAATGTATATTGTCAATTTTTCCGAGGTTGATCTTCCGAAAATATGGTGATAAGATAAAAAGAGCAAAAAGAGCAAAAAGGAGCGTGTGTTATGTGGAAACCTATTCTGTTTGTTCTTCTCTTTCTGCTCCCATGCGGCGCATTCGGGAATATCAATACCGCGCAGAATGTGAAAAAAGGAGCTGCCCCGGAGACCGCGAACAAGACGGTACCGGTTATGCCCGACAGAATCACTGGCCAAAAGAAGCCGTCGCGCTTGAAACGGACCGTCAAGTGGCTCAAAGAACATTACCACCATGAATCCTGTCCGCTCTGCACTGGTTCGTCCCGTGACTATTATCCGCATTAAAGCGGACCCCTAAGCGGCGTTAACCATACCGCCGCTTTTTTTACTTATATTTTTACTCTTGAAATAAGAAATGTGGTATAATAAAACGTCATGAAAGAAAAACAAATTCCACTTAATTTTGACGAAAAACCGGAGGAGCCCCTAAAAATGCAGGAACTGCACGAAAAGGATGAATGTTCGGCCTGCGGCAATATCATCGAAAGTGATTCGCCCGGCTGTTTTCAGTGTCGTCACGATTTACGCAAAGAAGCCTATCAAAAAGTACACGGCAAGAAGCCACCGAGGAGAGATATATTTTAGATCACCGGAGCACTAAAGGGGCCAAGCAAAAGATTTGCTTGGCCCTGCGGTTCGTACCTCAGTGAAACGAGAGTCCTGTCCGCTCATATGCTTCGGCGAGATAGTGAGCGTTGTTTCCAAAATACGGATTGCCGCGCATTTCCCGATGTTGATATATCCACGACTCTCTGAGAAGGCCTTCCGCCACTTCAAGGGCCTTCTCAATTTTTTTGACATCCTGCGCCCTCTTTAAGAAGGACGACAAGCAAATTTTGCCAGCAAGGCAAAACGGATCAAGAATATCCCTCACCCTTCGTAAAGTAAGAGGGTCTTTGAAGTTTTCGCGGAGGAAAGCCTTGTACGTTTCTCGAACCTCCTCTTTTGTCAGAACGGCGGTGTTCTTCGTCGCCTCCGCAACGATACGCTGCGCCCTTGCCAGGTCGGTTTCAACCCTCACAGATTGTACGTGGGAACTTTGGAAGCCGTAACATTTCAAGAACATACCAGTGCCGACCCAGCCTATTTTTATCATTGAGCCACCGAAGGTTGAGCCGATCAATTGGAAAAGTCGAGGGGCCGAGAGAATTCCGCCTTCAATGGCGACCTCTCCGTTTTCCGGGTCCACAACGGCTATCCAGTAAACATTATGTGTGGTGACGATCGAGAGAAGCGCTCCCCGCGGGAGATTTTTGATAAAAACTCCTCCATCAATTGCCGATCGGGCATCTGCTTCTTCCATCGCCCGATTTATGTCGTCGTGTAAATTGGGGTGTATAACACCCTCCTTTCTTTGCTGACCCCATTATAAACAAAATATGAAATATTGCAATAATAACTGAAAAAAATAAAAACGCCCTCACACGATAGGGGCGTTTTAGTAAAACTGGGTGCTAAAAAGGTGGAAGCGGTGCCTCAAAATCAAAGCAGCCAAAGCGACAATCGCCAAAATCGATCCACAAAAAATTGGTATGCGGCACCCCATAATCGCGAGATCGCCGGGGCTAATTTTATCACCGCGAGGATAAAAGCTATGCATTATATCGTTCTTGCTCGGATCGATATAATCACAGAGCCAGGGCAGGGAGACATGAGACGAACTGCCACCGCGAGAATGCTCGGCATCACAATCCACGGAAACTTCTCCGCGGAAGTATATTTCTTCAATGACGGGCATCTTGGCATGATTTACAGTCCTCACGAGCTCATTCGCCGTGCTTCCCAAAAGACCAATCCAGATACCGGCGAAAACAATCTGGAGGCAAACCCTAAGAAAAGCGGGTATCTTTTGCTCATACCTTCTTTTAAAGAAGATTCTGATCGTTATGAGCGCCACCGCTGCCACGAGCATTAAACGATACATGATAGGTCCTCCCGAGATTCAAGATTCTATGAACATTTTACCATCTATTTTATTTGACGTCAAAATTATTTTTTGCTAACATTGAGGCAAACAAGACAGCACAATTCGCTATACTATATAAAGTAGATGTTTAAAGGAGCAAAACTATGAATAAACAAGGCCATCAAGAAGAACTTTCCGGTTTCCCCCCGAAGACCGAAGCGGTCCCGGCCAAAGAAAAATGGCAAGTGGTGAAAGATAAGCGTGATGTGAATGGCAACGACTACGTGGAGATTATTCTGGAAGCTGCTCCCATGCGCACGAGCGGTGTTACGCACCGCTACAAAATAGGATATCGGGTGGCGGACCAGCCGGGCGGAACACCCGGTAGCAAGCGATGGGAAAAACTCAACGAAAAAGATTTGGATTTGATCTGAAAAAACCGCCCCATTATTATGGTGGGGCGGATTTTAAATTCAATATTTCCAAGTTTTGCGGATATTTTGTCCGCAAATACTCAAATACTTGTTTCAGAGGATACTTGCCGACGAACTCTTTACCGTCGTATTTCGGCTGATGGCCGCCACAACGGCATTCCATCTCGAAGATAAAAAACCAGATGTCGTCCGCGAAGGGGCTTGGATTCCCTTCTAACGATTTCAAAATGGTCGCGACGGCATGACGGCGGTCAGTCGGAAGATGGGCGAATTTTCTGACAACAATCCGTGTGTACCACGGCTGTCCGCTCAACTCGTACTCGCAGAGACCGAGCAGAAAGAGTGCCTGGAGCGAATGCGAACTGTTTGCAGCAAGCAAAAACTTATCTTTGTCTTGCCTCACCTCAACTTTCAGCCAGGATTCGTTTTCTCCCCGGAGTGTCATCCTAAACGAATAGAGCGCCGCCCCGATGTAGGCGCAGTCGAGTGTGTCTCCGGCAATTAGGTTGAGGCTCGTGCCGCCGCACTGTATTGACTCGTATTTCTGAACAGCCTCGTTTATCGTGCTGAGTATTGCTCGATATTCTTCTCCGGAAAGTTTCCTCTCTTTTCTGGCAAAGAGCCGATCGTAGCAAATTCTAAGGCGTCCTTAACGAACGCGTACCTTTGCCAGCGAACATCAGGAACGGGATGGTGGATATCGCGCCACGCATCATAGCTCCGCCGCGAGAGCTTAAATTCAATTGAAGCCCCGGGACTCGCACCGGGGGATTTCGCCTAAGATGGAGTAAAGTACGATCTTCCGCATCTCTTCCATGTCTGACAGATGAGCAGACAACCCAGCAGAAATGCTGGGTCTTTCTTTTTCTATCTGAGGGCGATGTAAAAACAGACAAGCGCCCAGAGCGCATAAAAAGCAACCCCGCGTTTCAGTAAGGTTTTATCTTTTAGTTTAACGACAACTGCTCCCAAAATGATGAGTCCGAGAACGATGCCCACGATCTTTGCCAAGAGTCCGAATATCAAACAAATACCCCCGAACAATTCGACGAGTCCTATGGCGTAGACGTAAAAAAGTCCCGGCCCGAAGCCGACCCTCTCAAAAAATATCGCTTTCCCCAACCTGTCCTTAAAAAGCTTTACGTAACCCGCATGGATAAACATCAATCCTGTAACCATCCTTACGAGCACAAACAAGATAAAAATTGCCATTATCGTTTCATTTTACTCGCCGCAAGGCAACTTTCAACGAACCATAAATAAAAATCTCTTTATCCACGATCGTTGATAAAACGATATTTCATCGCTTTATAAACGATCGTCTATAAAGCGATAGGGTATCTCTTTTTCGACGATCGTCAAAAAAGAGACAGATATTGACGATGGAATACGACGGTAGGGTTGACGGTAATTCAAAAAAACGATATATTGTTTCTGGTTTTCAAATT
>CAZADL010000032.1:0-6630 GCA_964483915.1 uncultured Candidatus Saccharibacteria bacterium
CGAATTATGAGCTACTCGATAGCGTTTCGGTAACCTTTTTTATGAGCTACAACGGCCAGTTGACGCCGGTGCGGGAGAAACTGCTCAAGCTTTTGAGCGATGGAAAATGGCACCGAAAGTTTCCTGGCATTAGTGCCAAAACTTTTATTTTTATGCGAGAGTTTGATTTCATTCGGCAAAGATTTTTTCTTGCCGAGAAGAACTCGCAAATAATCACCATGGAACTCATGGAGGCACGAATAACCCCCAAAGGAAGATTCTTGCTTCAGCATGGGCACTGCAATCTTCGGTACGAGTACAACGTTGACGTGGGGACCATCGGGAAAGTCGACGTTATAGAAATGAGGAGGGACAGATGATCGATAGATCCAAATGCTGCAACGCCGAAGTACAAGCAGAGGGCATGCCCGATTTTTTGGGAAGCAAAGAGGCCTGCACTTTTCATTTTTCTTGTCTCCGGTGCGGCAAACCATGCGATGTCGTGGAAAGAGAACCCGCAGCCACGACTTCAAAGGAATGCCAGAAATTATCCATAGCAACGAAGCGGATAAAAAAGTTTTGAGCCATAAAACCGCTGATTTTCCCAGCGGTTTTTTTATTCTGCCTCATTTCCTTTATCGGTCTTGAAAATATTCGGAAAAAATTCTATGAATTTCTGAAGGCGAGCTTGGTCGCCGGTTAATTGGAGAACAGCGGCAAGGAGCTTTTGATCGCTTAATTGCCATGGATGAATTTCCTGGTCACCGTCTTTCACCGGTCCCCTGCCTATGCTCGGAGGCATCTGCTTGCGTAGCGCGCAATAGAGGGAAATTTCGCTGGGGTTTAGTTCAATATGCGCCACGCTCGCCATATTTTCGGCTTGCAGAAGAGAGGTCTCTCGGAATTTGTGCGCAGGGTCTGCCGCCATATTTCGGGCGATCTCTAAATCTTCGTTGTTCAATTTCAGATTGAAATCTGCCAATAACTTTTCGGGCCACTCTTTAGGATTCATCATGATTATACATATAACATATTTCTCAAAAAGAAACCAGAACAAAGAATAGATTTGAGTTGATATCAAAACAGAATAAAAAAAGAGCGGCTCACGCGCGGCCGCTCTTATGTTTTTACAACCCCAGTATGTCTGCCAGCTCTGCCATCGATTTTTGACAACACCCTGAAAATGATTCCCGTCGGAATCTAAAGAGGCTCTCGTTCCAGTTTTTTCTCGAGTTTTTTTATTTCCTTCTCGAGTTTGACGTCCACGATCCCCTTCGCGTCGTTCAACAAACTTTGGCGCAGAAGGTTCATGAGGCGCGCTTTCTCTTGCGCACGCGGATAAAACTCGTGCGGGATCAAAAAAGTTTCTCTCTCCATGGACGAAGAATTGAAAGAGCAACTCGGCCCGCCGGTGTTCTTGGCCACGCCAAGAATCATTTGCTTGCCTGATCCATGGGCGTCTTGGGCGACCACAAGAGAACCCACGGCAAGAAAAGCCAAAATGGTTATAGCAAGAACTAGTATTTTTTTCATCGCTATCTCCTCGTTTTTGTAAAAACCTTCATTTAGTGTACAGCGCCTCGGATAAAATCAATCTTTATCTGACACGCCGGAAGAATGGTATACTAATCTTAAAGCTCGGAGCCATACTGATACTGCTTCCATGGTGGAAATATTTTGGATGATAGTGGTTATAACAATCGTTGATGCCGTGACTATCATGAGCGAAGCGGCGCTCCTTGCCGTACCGCGGTCCCGCGTTTTGGCCGCCAAGAATGCAGGAAAAGAAGGAGCGGATGCTTTGGAAAAACTGAAAACGCAGATACATCGGCCACTTGCCGCTCTCACCATATTTTCAAATTTCATAACCATCGTCGGTGCCTTTGTGGTGGGGGTGGTTGCAAGCCATAGGTTTGGAGGAATCGTGACGGGTATCGCATCAGCCTTGCTTACGATTGTTGTCATCGCGTTCGGCGAGATTCTGCCGAAGACCATCGGCGAACGATATTCTGAATTTCTCGCGCGGACCCTTTCCGGCTATATATCCGCTCTTACCGAATTCCTGGGCCCGCTCATAAAAGGAGCGGAGTCCTTCACGCGCTTTGTCACGCGCGCGAAAAAAACCTCCGAGGTGTCCGAGGAAGAGATTTCAGCCATGACGGCCCTGGGCGAAGAGTCCGGCGCGATCGGAGCGGACGAAGCCGCAATGATACGGAGAGTTTTTCTCTTGAACGACGTGACCGCGCGCGATCTCATGACCCCGCGCAATAAAGTATTTTATCTTAACGGCGAACGGACGCTTGAGGAATCGAAGGAGAAGATACTAAACGCAAAACATTCCCGCATCCCGATCGTGAGCGGGGAAATATTGGATAAGGTGTTGGGCGTGGCGCATCAGCGCGATCTTTTGATAGCTCTGGACCGCGGCGAAGGGCAAAAGCTGGTCAAAGCATTCGCGAAAAAGCCGCTCTGCGTGCCGAAACAGCTTAGGGCGGACGAACTGATTCGCGAATTTCAGAAACGAAAGACTCATCTTGCCATTGTGCGCAATGAACACGGCGAGGTCTCCGGCGTTGTTGCGCTGGAAGACTGCCTTGAAGAGCTCGTCGGCGAGATCATTGATGAAAAGGACGTGGTTCCGGATCTCATCAAGCGCATTTCAAAGGACGAGATAGTCGTTCATGGCGAAACGAAATGCCGCTATATCAATTCCCTATTCCAGACAACGCTTCCGGAAACGAAAACCATCCTGGATTTCCTGCAGCAGGAATTCCGCCGCGTTCCCGAAAAAGGCAATGTGTTTACCTGGAAAGATCTGGAGGTAAGGATAGAAGAAGGATCGAACGGCGAAGTGAATCTTATAAGGATTACCCGCAAGGTTCCCTTAGCGACCTAAAAAATGGGCAGTTGTCCGATAGCCAATCATGAGTTCCGGATCATGGTCCGTGTTCATATAAAGAATAGGATACCCTTGGGTATCCTAAGAACCTCCTTTCGTTATTTTTTTTCCAGCGCAGAGGACCATGGTACCACCCCCGCTTTTTTGAAGGCGTCCCGTAGCGAATAGCGGGCAAAGTGCTCCCGCTTCCGCGTGGACTCCTCGGCACGCCGCTTCAATTCCGCGACCGTGCCGAAAAACGAAAACATTTTTACCCCCATGTTTCGCGCGTACCGGGCACACGCGAAACAATGAACGTGATTCACGAGGGTGTCCTGGACAATCGTCCTGCCACCCTCTGCTTGCCTGATTGCCCGAATCTCGGGCACCCAGGCGTCCTCGGCCGGGACCTTCTTTCCGCAGCCGGGAGACACACAAGTGGTAAACATCATATCGTTCTCCTTTCTCCCTTCGGTTAAAATTCTGCTACTATATTGGCATACTAATAAAATTTAGTCAATAGTTGACAGAATAGTAACAACATACTATTATTATTTACGGCAAAATTGATTATTATTGGGGGGTATGAAAAATATGAAGAAACTGTATCGTTTTCGCCGGTCGGACACCGGAGAAGTAATCCGAGTATTCGATAACGGAAAGAAACACGCCTGGGCCAAGGCGCTTGTAGCAATTGGTCCGAACATACAACCGGGGGTGCAACTTACCCCCATTTTCCGAAAAAAATCAAAGAAAGCTACACTTGAGTTAGAACTCCTGATGTTCACGAACGAGATCAGGAGAGAAGATCGGGTGCGGAAATTACTTCATCTTCCGACTCCCCTCCATTATGTCTAAGGGGGCCGGAAAACAACCAAACCAGGGGCGGCCGAAACATTGCCGCCTTTTTTATAGGGGGCATCCCGGGATGGATATTTATATCGGCTTTAATTTTTTGGAAAGAAGGATTATAATCTTATACATGAAAGAGAACGTAGCTCGCGAATCTTTGTCTCGGCCGGAGAGTACTGACGACCAGACGTTCAGAGAAATTAGAAATCTTATTGAAGAGGGATGGCAATTGCGCGGAAATTTTTTTCAAAAAGACCAAACGTATAAGCTTGTCCTCTCTCGCGAGGGGGAAGAAGACAAAATATTTTCTACTAAAAAACCCTATCCTCAAATAGTAAACGCAACCGGAAAGACAAAAGAGATACCTTAATGAACATATGAAAAACTTTACTCCAGAACGGATTCCGGGAAGCGTGGAGCTCGGTGAGGTAGAATGTTGCGCGCTCGAGCATGCCTTCGCGAAGAACCCGAAAACAATTGCCCAACTTGCGGACGTGGTTGGCGAAAAAAACATGAAGCTTTATCCGGAAGAATTGATACTCACCGAGCGCTTGGTTATTGTTCCGAGTGAAAATACCAAGACGGTTTATTCCCAGATCGCCAAGGCGGAGCTCAAGAGATTGGCGCACGAAAACAAAGATCTTTCGTGCGGACACTCTCACGAAGAACATAAAAAGGCGCTTGAGTCGGTGGAGGCAATGTTTTCACCAGCGGTCAATTAACTTATTGACGCACTGGACAGCATTGTCATATGATGTTCATAGAATCTTGAGAATGAGGGGAGGACCCCATGCGAAGGAAAAGCAGTAAATTGCAACTGCAGAAGAGGTTTATTTTTGACAACTCCGCCAGGTTCACTCCAGTACGGCGGGAAGAAATCTACGATTCCGAACATATCTTCGGACAGCTTGAACCGATCTTCGACTACCTGAAAAATTTTGATGCTTATCATAATGAAGGCATTAATGCAGACGGAGGCGCTGTGCTCTGCGGTCCGCCAGGAATGGGCAAAACAATGTTTGCTCGCTATATCGCTGGTGAGAGCAAGGCACGGTTCATCAACGTCCGCGAATTTCCGGTCGAGATAAAAAATGGCACGCAAAGATGGCAACCACAGGATGTATCTGCCCTCTTTCGCTTTTCTGCCGAATTGGTTCGCAAGAATGATCATCCGGTCGTTCTTTTTATAGACCAATTCGACAATTTCTTGGGATCGACCTCGGACAGCGTGAGGAATCAGTTTGAACTGGAGCTCGATGGATTTCTCGCGCGTGGCAGCGGGATTTTCCTTTTGACTACTTCTCAGTCCATGCCGAATAATGTTGTCGGCGATGTTCAACAGGGAATTCCTTTTGGTGGGGCTCTTTTCAGGAGGGGGCGCATCGGAATCCATATTCCGTTTATCTATCCTGATTTCACCCAAAGCACGAAGTTGCTGTCCGGTTTTCTTGGAGAACACCCACACGCAGACAACATCGACGTCGACAATCTCGTATACCTTCTAGAATCTCCTACCTCTGCGGATTTGAAATATGCGGTTTCGGAGGCCCGTCAACTTGCACGGCGAGAGATGGCGAAAAAAGGGGCACGAGGTGCTGAACTCAAAAAAACAAATATCACCCAAACACATCTTGTCGAGGTTTTTCTCTCCAAAACGTTGGATCAAGAGACGGGCCACACTTTGACCGAGGAGGAACGGTACGAGATTTGTGTTCATGAGATAGGACACTATATCGTTGCGCGTGCACTTGGCATCGCCGCGCGTTTTGCCTCGGTCCGTCCTGGCTTTCGTTCTCTCGGCATAACGTTTGCGATCGATGACGACAAAACGCGTTCGCACGAGACCTTGCGTCGGCAGATTGCTTTCAGTTCCGGAAGCTGGGAAGCCGAGCGGTTGTGTGGCATCTCCGCAAATACTGGAAAATCATCTGACGTAGAGATGGCGAATGATATTGCAGAAGAGCTGACATTTCACGGGGAGCGAAGACATCTCAGGCCGTACGGCTTGCTCCGAGTAGATCGCGCTCTTACCGAAGAACGTGCCATACAGATGAGCCAGAAAACGATTTCTGCTCTGGAGAAAGATATTGCGAGGATCATGCAAACCGAAGAACGACGTGCGCGTAGCGTCCTCCGATTCTTCGGTAGGAAACTCATTGAGAAGGCTGCTTACACTCTCAAGAGAAGCCGTCACGGGGTTATGCTTCAAAAAGAACTCGATGAGCTTTTTGAACCAAAGCTATCAATGTTTCACGCGCGGTACAAGGTCGTGGACCACCTTCAGTCTGCGACTTAGTTCATTAAAAAATATTACCCGCTTCCTTTAAGGAGGCGGGTATTTTTATAATCTAGGGCGCTTGATATATTGTTTATAAAAACTTGATTGTTCATCGAGCCAACAAGCACGGAAAGGTTGGCAAACAACAACTCGGTTTATCCACGCATGTTTGTCCCTCGTCTATTGTATCCGCTAACCACCCCACCTGGGGTGGTTTTTTTTATTTCACTCCACCCGAAGAACTTTATATGAAAACGTGTACGGTAAAATGATTATATGAAAACAGTAGTTATTGCCTCGACGAATCCTGTAAAAACGGCCGTCGAAAATCGCCCTATCTGAGCTGAAGCACCGCGTGTGGTATACTGATTCTAAAGGCCGAAATTACATTTAATATAATAATTTAACTTCCATGTGGAAACAATGGCTTAATGTTCTCCTCGGGCTTGCGGTCATCGTTATGGCCTACATGGGCGGAAATCATACTTTGCGATTTGTCATTGCTGGTATCGTCATCGCCGTTCTTGCCCTTTGGTCGGCGCTCGAAAAAAAGAAACCCGCGCAGCAGGCGTGAAGGAGACAGAAATTGAGGGTTCCGCTTCCTCTTGGGTTGGTATTTCCGGCAAACTTCACAACAAGATAT
>CAZADL010000033.1:0-6564 GCA_964483915.1 uncultured Candidatus Saccharibacteria bacterium
GGGGGCAGCCTGTGGCTTTTCCTTATCGGCGCATTCGTCTTCTTTTACGGCGGTTCGCCGTTTTTCAAGGCGTCCAAAGGCGAGCTGACCCACAAGAATCCGGCGATGATGACCTTGGTCGCCTTCGCCATCACTGCCGCATTCGCATTCTCCATTGCTGCAACTTTTTTCTTCCCCGGCAATTCGCTGTATTGGGAGATGGCGACGCTGATCTCCGTATTTCTCTTGGGCCACTGGCTCGAGATGCGCGCGGTGCGCGGCGCGACCGGCGCCCTGTCGGAGCTCGCCAAACTCATTCCACCCTCCGCGCACCTGCTGAGAAACGGTGAGTTGGCCGACGCGCAGACGAGCGTACTCGTGATCGGGGACAGGGTGCTCGTCAAACCCGGCGAGAAAGTGCCGGTGGACGGCAAGGTGGTGGACGGCGAAAGTTCGGTGAGCGAGGCGATGCTCACGGGCGAATCGCGTCCGATCGCCAAAAAGAAGGGCGACGAAGTCGTGGGCGGATCGCTTAATCAGGACGGGGCGCTTACTGTCGAGGTATCGAAAACCGGCGCGGATACGGCCATTGCCCAGATCATGAAGCTGGTACGCGAGGCCCAGGGTTCCAAGCCGAACGTGCAGCACCTTGCGGACCGCGCGGCATCGGCGTTGTTTTACGCCGCCGTAGTCGCGGGCCTCGGTTCATTCGTCTTTTGGTTCTTCATATGGCCGCAAGGGGCGATATTTGCCGCGACGGTCGCCGTGGCCACTATTGTCATTGCATGTCCGCACGCGCTTGGCCTTGCCATCCCTACGGTAACATCCATTACGACGACGCTTGGCGCAAAGAACGGCATTCTTATTAAGGACATGAAAGGGCTTGAGATCGCGCGAAAATTAAATTATGTCGCGCTCGACAAGACGGGAACGCTCACTAAGGGCGAGTTCGGGGTAACGGACATCATTCTTCCGGAAATGCCCGTCATTAAAGATACGAATGAGCTGCTCGCGCTCGCCGCCGCGGTGGAGGTTCCCTCCCAGCATTCCATTGCCCAAGGCATCGTGAGTGACGCAAAAAACAAAGATATCAAAATCGGCGAGGTAAGGGAATTCAAGTCATTTCCCGGCAAGGGCGCGCAAGGCGTTGTGAGCGGAAGGAATGTTATCGTCGGCAACCGGAAATTGATGGAGGAGTTGCGCGTATCGGGCAGTGATATGCGGGTTGACCTGAAGGCAAACACACCGGCCTATGTTGCGGTGGATGGCAAACTTGCAGGAATCGTTCTCCTGGCCGATATCATCCGCCCCGAGTCCAAGGCCGCCATTGCGCGCCTGCGCGCCATGGGCATCAAGACCGCGATGCTCACGGGCGATACGCAGGATGTTGCTGATGCGGTCGGCAAAGAACTCGGCATTGATACGGTATTCGCCCATGTCCTGCCGGAGGACAAGGTTAATAAGGTGAAGGAACTGCAGCATGGCGGCAATATCGTCGCCATGGTCGGCGACGGCGTGAATGACGCGGCCTCTTTGACGCAGGCGCACGTCGGCATCGCGATCGGCGCAGGCACGGACGTCGCGGTCGCATCGGCGGACATCGTCCTCATGAAGAGCAATCCGATGGATGTCGCGCGGGCGATCGCCCTGAGCCGCAGGACCAACCGAAAGATGGTGCAAAATCTTGCGTGGGCGACAGGATACAACGTTCTTGCCATTCCCACTGCTGCGGGCGTGTTCTATCCGTCGTTCGGCATTCTGCTCGCGCCGGCATGGGCGGCGATCCTCATGACCGCGTCGTCGGTGATCGTCGTCGTAAACGCGCTGTTGTTAAGGAAAGAAAAATTGGATTAAACGATAAAGGCCGATAAAATTAAAAAATATCATGGGAACAGAAATAAAAACGACGTACACCTGCCCGATGCACCCGGAAATACAGGAGGATGCGCCGGGGAAATGCCCGAAATGCGGCATGGATCTCGTGGAGAAAACGCAGGAAGCCGGAGGTTCTGACAATGGCAAAACTCACCATTCCTGCTACTAGAACCTGTCTCAAAAATCCTCCAGCCCGCGTTGCGATCCATCCTGACCGAGCGCAAGGCGCAAGGGAAAGACAGTAGCTCCGCTACGGCTTTCCTGAAGCAACACGGCGATCGGGCAGGATGGCCGCAACCCTCTGGGATCTGGCTCTTTTTGGCAAGGCCTTCGTTCCCGCGGGAGTCACCGTGCCCACGGGCACGGCTCCTCTCTCACGCCTCGCCCTTGCCGAAAAGAGCCGGGATCGCGGGCGGAGTATTTTTGAGACAGGTTCTAGTAGCAAAGGTCGATAAAATTCAAAAATAAAACTGAAAACAAAAAAAATGAAACCGACATGGAAAGCGCTTGCGTGGATCTTCGCAGTGTGCGGCATTCTTGCATATCTCTTCGCATGGGGCAATATGTGGTTTGGGTGGACGGCGTGGGGATCGTCGGCGCAAGGCCTTTTCGAGGACGCGACCGCCACGGGAATTTTTGCAATATTCTTTCTCGTGTGGGGCAAAGTGAGCGCGGAGAGATGAGGCTGGCATCGAACTCAAATTATTCGTCTTTAAGGGCGTATTTGATTATCTCGAGATTGCAGCTCTTATGCTCACTGCACCATTTGCGACACCGTTCAGCTAGTTTTTCTGTCGGATAAAAAAGGCCACATTCTGGGCATCTTATTCTTTTAATTTCTCTTGTGCTAGAACCTATCTCAAAACTACGCCGGTCCGCGTTGCAGGCTATCCTGTCCGAGCGCAAGGCGCGAAGGAAAGGCAGTAGCCGAGCTACGGCTTCCCTGAAGCAACGCAGCGATCGGGCAGGATGGCCGCAACCCCCGGGGATCGGGCCAATTGCCGCAATGCCATCGTTGCTGCGGGAGTCACCCTGCCCACGGGCACGGCTCCTCCCTCGCGCCTCGGCCTTGTGGCAATTGGCCACGATCGCGGACGGTGTAGTTTTGAGATAGGTTCTAATTACTTTCCCTAAAGATAGATCTCCCCATGCGCGGCCGAACCATAATGCGAGGAATACAAGGACATAGATGATCGCCGCGCCAATGTCGGTCGATCCGGCGGCATATGGGCCGCCGAATCCCTCGGCGGTGGACCAGATGACGAGACTCATGGCGATGCCGCCCCAGGTCGCGATACGCGAAGCAATGCCGAAGATGAGCGCGATCGCAATCGCCGTTTCCGCAAGCGCGACGAGCAACGCGAAGAGCTGCGGATTCACACCGACAACATGGATCCATAGCGTGATCCAATCTTTCACGAGCGGCGACTGGCCATCAAGATTTCCCGAAAGGTAGCCCGTAAAATTCGCGAAGAAATCCGGCTGCCATTTGAAATATGCATCGATGCCCCAGACGGCGCCGAAAGCGATGCGAAGCCATGCGAATTTGCGCCGATCGGTCATATCGCAATTATTATAACCTATTATTTCAAATGGGTAATTGTCGCACCAGCGCTCGCCTCTGCTTTATTGGCTACTTCCGGCTATTATTGGATATAAGTTAAAAATAACCAATAATTTTAACCGAAAATATGGCAGAAAACAGGTTCAATAAACGAATAAAGCTGACCCCAAGTATCTTCGATTCGGGCGCTTTTTGTGCAATAACTCCATATAAATAACTCATAAATCCCACTCAAAGATTTTTTGCGCTCGTCAAACATTGAGAATATCGCGTATAATGGTGTTATGCCGGCGCGCGGGAAATTTATTGTTATCGAAGGGACGGACGGTTCTGGCAAAACGGAACAATTCAACCGGTTGGCGCTCCGTTTTCCGGAAGGATTCGTGTTTAAGACGCTCGACTTCCCGCAATACGACGAACTGTCGTCGTATTTTGTACGTGAATATTTAAACGGCCATTACGGCGCGCTTGAAGACGAGGAAATCGGCCCCCGCCGCGCCTCGATGTTCTATGCTCTCGATCGTTTCGACGCCAGCGAAAAAAAGCTGAAGAAGTGGCTCGCGGATGGGTCAACGATTATCGCGAACCGCTACGTTGGTTCGAATATGGGCCATCAGGGCGGCAAGATCAGCGACGAGAAAAAACGGAAAGATTTTTTCAAGTGGCTGTACGATCTCGAATATGGCATCTGCGGCATTCCGCGGCCCGATCTTAATATCATTCTCCATATGCCGGCCGCGATCGCGCAGGAGCTCGTAGACAAAAAAGCGGAACGCAATTATATCGGCGGCAAAAAGCGCGACCTCCACGAAGGAAATCTTGACCATTTGCGTCACGCTGAGAAAGTTTATCTTGAAATGGCAGAACTTTTTCCCGACGACTTTACGGTGGTCGAGTGCGCGCCGGGCGGAACATTGCTCTCCGTCGAAGACATTCACGAAAAAGTATGGGCCGTTGCCCGGAAAACGCTCGGACTATAAAGAGGAACCTTTTCTCGCCAAAGCGCTGTCTCTCGGCGCTAGTTCGCCGATGCTCATGCGGGCAATCTTACCCCTGATTTCCGCGAGGATTTTTTGGAATACCTCATTTTCATCAAGTGAGGAAGTGTCGAGGATGATGTCGTAGTGTGCCGGGTCAAGGTGGTTTAGGATGCCGTAGAGCGACCTATAATGGTCACGTTCATTCCGTTCGCGCCCCTCACATAGGGCGAGGATTTTTTCAATGCTTTTTTCCGCATTTTTTTCTTGTTTCATTTTCCGTTCCGCGCCAATGCGCGGGCTCACGGTAAGGAGGATATTAATAGCGACGGAAGGGCTCTTTTTCGCAAAATACCACGCGATACGCCCCTGCACAATAAAGTCGTTTTTCTCGTTCATGAGGCGTATCTGCCGTTCGTCAACCTTCCGCTCAATCGCCGGATCGTTTTTGATGAACGCATAGAATTCGTGGATGGACATGCCAAGTTCCGCGCCCATGGCGCGGAAGATATCACCCACGTCAAGTTTCTCGTAGCCCATCGCCGGAGCTAACTTTGCGGCCAGCGCGGTTTTCCCAGCGCCGATGTTTCCGCCGATGGTCACGATTGCCATGGGTTTATTATATCAAACACCCCGTGAATGACAAACGAATGTAATTCGGGTACTATCAATAATAATGAACGATTATCAGCCCACGATAGGACTTGAAATCCACGCAGAGCTCAAAACGCGGACGAAAATGTTTTGCGATTCATTGAACGATCCGGACGAACAACACCCGAATAGAAACGTATGTCCGGTATGCCTTGCGCATCCGGGAACCTTGCCGGTCCCGAACAAGCAGGCGATAGAGTGCGTGATTCGGATGGGGCTGGCTTTGGGTGGCAGGATCAACGAGATAACGAAATTCGATCGCAAGAACTATTTTTATCCCGATCTGCCCAAAGGCTATCAGATTTCACAATACGACCAGCCACTCGTTACCGGCGGCACGCTGCGGAACATCCGCATCACGCGGGTCCATCTTGAAGAAGATACGGCGACGCTTGGGCATGCTGGGCGATCAGTTTCGCTCGTCGATTTTAACAGGTCCGGTGTTCCCTTAATGGAACTGGTGACCGAGCCGGATTTCAGGAGCGCCGAAGAGGTCGCGGATTTTGCGCGGGAGCTTCAGCTTATTCTCCGCTATCTTGGCGTGTCGGACGCCAACATGGAAAAAGGACAGATGCGTATTGAAGCGAATGTAAGCTTGAACATGGGAACTAAAGTGGAGCTCAAAAACATCAATTCGTTTAAGGCGGTGCATGATGCGGTGGAATACGAACTGAAACGGCAGGAAGCGGCGCTCAGGGCGGGCGAAAAGATCCATCAGGAAACGCGCGGCTGGAACGAGGCGGGGCAAAAAACTTTTTCCCAAAGGTTCAAGGAAGAAGCGCATGATTACCGATATTTTCCGGAACCGGACATTCCGCCGTTTGAGACGAAGGAATTTGAAATTGATCGTTTACGGAACGAATTACCAGAACTCCCCGCACAAAAAAGAGAACGGTTTGCGAAAGAATACGAGCTCGATGGAAAACGCGTTGAGATGTTGATTACCGAGCTAGAACTTGCAAATTTCTTCGAAGAAGCAGCATCCGAGTTGAAAGAACTTTTGCCAATCGCTCATCGCCAATCGCTCTTTAATTATCTCACGAGCGACCTTCGGGGACTTATGAATGCAGCAGGAACGGGATTCGCCGAGATAAAAATTCTTCCGGAACATCTGGCCCACCTCGCGGCGCTCGCGCACGAGAACAAGATCACAAGCCGCCAAGTGAAGGATGTTATGGCGAGGATGTTTGAAACAGGGCTTGATCCGGAAGACATTGTAGCTCAAGAGAACATTGGCATGTCGTCCGACACGGGCGAGATCGAGGCCGTCGTTATGGCCGTCATCGCCGAAAACGTTGCCGCAGTTCACGATTATAAAAAAGGAAAGACCGCGAGTTTACAATTTCTTATCGGCAAAGCGATGGCAAAGCTCAAGGGTCGCGCCAGTCCGGAGATGCTCACGGATTTCTTGAAAAGATTGCTTGAGGCAGAGTAAGCTTCTTCCGGTGTCTCTGTACCAGTCGGCAGGCCTACGTTCGGTTTCGCCCAAAATAAGCTTTTGGACTTGGGCAGTCC
>CAZADL010000034.1:0-6460 GCA_964483915.1 uncultured Candidatus Saccharibacteria bacterium
ACCTGCTTCGGGAGCTTATGGGGCTCCCCGGAAAACCTTTCCCAACCCTCCCGCGGTATTTTTCCCAATGATATTGGGAAAAATACCGCGAGGTTCGTCGCGCTGCGCGACGATGCTCTCGCATTGTACGCCTCAGGACGCAAAATTGTCAAAAGAAATTTTTCATGACATCATCAGATCATGGCGCAGAGGTCCAAACCGCAACTGCTTATCCGCGAGAATTACCTAAACGTAGCCCGCGCAACCGTCGGATCAAAAATGTTCCGAACGCTCTTTTATAAGATCGGTGATAAAAAAATTGATGTGCTTCGCAACGGCGACCTGAGCTGCGCTTTCTTCGTGAGCGCTATCTTGAAGCTGTTCAATGTAATAGACCATGTCCATACGACGGTTGTGGCGACCGAGAAAAACCTCATGGTGCGCGGCTGGAAGCCGATCAAAAGGCCGCTCCCGGGAGCCGTTATCGTTTGGGGGGCAAAGACATTCAAGAGCGGCGAAACGCATAAACATATCGGATTTTACCTCGGGGCAGCCAAAGCCGTAAGCAACAGCAGCAAGAAACGGTCTCCCAAAATCCACGCTTGGGATTACCGCTCCATTGAAAAAATCTTATATAAGAAAAATCTCCCATGATGGACGGCACGGCCATTAAAAAGCGGTTTTCTGGAAAAAAAATAACACTCATGGGCCTTGGGCTTTTGGGGCGAGGCGTTGGCGACGCCGAATTTCTCGCGACGGCGGGAGCCGAACTCGCCATAACCGACCTCAAAAACGAATTTGATCTCGCACCGTCGATTGAGCATTTGAAAAAATTTCCGGATATTATTTATCACCTCGGCGGGCACCGGATGGAAGATTTCGAGAATCGCGATATGATTCTGCGTGCGCCGAACGTGCCGCTCGATTCACCCTTTATTGCCCATGCGCGTGAGCGCGGCATTCCTATTGAGATGGATGCCTCGCTTTTTGTAAAACTTTCCCGCGCCGTGACCCTTGGCATCACCGGCACGCGCGGAAAATCCACCGTCACGCATCTCATTTATGAAATGACAAAGGCGGCGGGAAAAAACCCTTATATCGGAGGGAACGAGCGGGATATGGCGACGCTCCAGCTTCTTCCCAAAATAAACGATGGCGACCTTGTCATCCTCGAACTCGACTCATGGCAGCTTCAGGGGTTTGAGGAAAGCAAAATCAGTCCGCACATTTCCGTCTGGACAAACTTTATGCCCGATCACATGAATTATTACAAGGGTGACATGGACCGTTACTTCCGCGACAAGGCGGCGATCGCGCGGTTTCAAAAACCCGGGGACTATTTCGTTTCAACAACCGACGTGAAAGAGAAAATAGAATCCCGCTTCGGCCCGCTCCAAGGAACGTTCATCGCCATCGCCGCGTTTCCCGATGATTGGCCGATTGCTCTCCCCGGCGAGCACAACCGACAGAATGCCAGCTGCGCGGTCGCGGCCGCCAAGGTTCTTGGCGTTCCAGATAGCGTCATTAAAAAAGTATTAAAGAATTTTTCAGGGCTTCCTGGCCGCTTGGAATTTCTCGGAGAAAAAAACGGCGTCGCGTTCTACAACGACGCGAATTCAACCACGCCGGAAGCCGGCGTCGCCGCGCTCCGCGCGCTTGCGCCACAGGGGCGCCCGATCGTTCTCATCGCCGGCGGAAGCGACAAAGAAATACAGTTTGAAGCGTTTGCGCGTGAAATTGAGAAAACGGTAAAAAAAGTCGTTCTTTTTGTGGGTAGAGCGACGGAAAAATTACAGGCGCTCCTGCAAAAAGAATTAATATCCGGCACTGCGCCGAGCATGGACGAGGCGTTCTCGCTCGCCCTTGCGTCAGCCGATCGCGGCGACATCATTCTCCTTTCCCCCGGTGCGACAAGCTTCGGCATCTTCAAAAACGAATATGACCGCGGCGACCAGTTCAGAGAATGCGTTGAAAAAATAAAATTGACCCCCTCAAGATAGAATTCGCAGTTTTGCATAGTAAAAAAAACGATCGCATTCTGTCCCTCGCCCAAGAACTGTCATTCCACAGCAACCATTAAAAATTAATTAAACAAAGTTTTTCTTTCTTTTCTCTTTCCCTTATAGTGCGCATACCATTCTCATGTTCTTAAGAATATGAGAATGTAGAAATCGATGTTCTACCCTGATAGAGAAGAGTTTCATCGCCTACAAAAAATAGTCCGTGGATTTTCCAACCACCGGCGGATTGAGATAATGGACCTGCTCGATAACGAATCTGGCCTCTCTTTAATCGAAATCGCAGGAAAATTGAATATCAATTTCAAAACAGCGTCTGAGCATGTCCGGCGGCTTGCACTGGCTGATTTGGTGGCGAAGCACAATCGCGGCGCGACGGTTTTACACATCCTAACAAAGAGAGGGATTGTTATTCTCAAGTTCTTAAGAACATTGGAATAACAATGCCCCCGCGTTGAAAAAATGAGCGTTTCGCGTTAAAATCCCGTTATGGCTCAACTCATATCAAAGGAAGAGCTTCGGCATCTCGCGGAACTCGCGCGCATCGAACTTGATCCACGGGAGGAGGAAAAACTTCAGAAGGACCTCGGCAATATTTTGGCCTATTTCAAAGATCTCCAAAAACTTGACACGAGAGACGTTGCTCCCATGACGGGCGGCACCAATTTACGCAACGTATTCCGCGAGGACACCGAACGCGAAAATACCGATCGTGGCGCGGGTACCGACGCATTTCCTGACAAAGAAAATGGATTTCTCAAGGTTCCGCCGGTGTTTGAAGAATAAAAAGTTATATGCTTTCTCTCCACGATTTAACCATAAAAAATTTTCATGACGGGCTTGCCGCCAAGAAATTTTCCGCGCTTGAGATCGCGCAAGCGTACTTTGTTCGCATCAAGGAACAAAATCGAGAAATCAACGCTTATTTAAGCGTCGCGGAAGAATCGGCGATGCAGGAAGCCGAAGCGGTGGATCTTCTGGTAGCGCGAGATGAACCGATTGGACCGCTCGCGGGCGTTCCTTTTGGCGTCAAAGACAATATTCTCGTGAAGGGCCTGCCGGCAACCGCCGCTTCAAAAATCCTTGAGCACTATGTTGCGAGTTATGACGCGGGTATCATTAAGCGTTTGAAGCGCGGGTGCGCGGTCTTTCTCGGTAAAACCAACATGGACGAATTTGCCATGGGCTCTTCCACGGAAAATTCCGCGTTCGGCGTCACACGCAATCCCCATGACACAACCCGCGTTCCGGGCGGCTCATCGGGAGGTTCCGCGGCGGCCGTCGCGGCAAATTTAGCGCTCGCCGCCTTGGGCTCCGACACCTTCGGCTCCATTCGCCAACCGGCTTCTTTCTGTGGCGTCGTAGGTTTAAAAACAACTTACGGAGCCGTGTCCCGTTCGGGGCTTATCGCCATGGCATCCAGTATGGACCAGATCGGCCCCATCACAAAAACCGTGGAGGATGCCGCGATTGTTTTCGAGGCGATCGCTGGCCGCGACCCCCTCGACGCAACCAGCAGTGATTATTTCGATATCCACAAAATCGGACAACCCAAACTGGACGACATCAAAAAATTGACCATCGGCATTCCGGAGGAATATTTCATTGAAGGATTAAGTGAAGAGGTTTCAAAAGAAGTAGAAAGGGCAATTGAAAAATTAAAAAGTCTTGGTGTCGCGTTCAAAAAGATCTCGCTTCCGCACACCAAATATGCCATCTCGTCCTATTATATCGTGATGCCCGCTGAAGTGAGCTCCAACCTCGCGCGGTTTGAGGGAATACGCTATGCCGAGAGGGGCGGGAAGGACCGCGAGGGCGGCCTCACGGAATTGTATTTCAAAAACCGCGGCGCGGGATTTGGCCCCGAGCCCAAACGCCGCATTATTTTGGGAACGTTCGTGCTTTCTTCAGGATATTACGACGCGTATTATGAAAAAGCCCAGCGCGTGCGCACGCTCGTAGCTCAAGATTTTGAGAACGCTTTTCAAAAGGTTGATGCGGTCCTTACGCCCGCGGCACCCACGCCGGCATTCAAGCTTGGAGAAAAAACCAGCGATCCCCTTGAAATGTATCTCTCCGACATCTTTACGGGACCGGCAAATCTTGCCGGCGTTCCTGCGCTTGCCATACCTACAAAACCATCGTCCTCCTTGGGAACCGACGAGCTTCCGGTCGGTTTTCAGCTTATTGGAAAAAAGTGGCACGAGGCCGACATCTTGGGAATCGGGCAGTATTATGAGAAAATATAACCGTCAACTTTTTTATGAATCCTCAAGCCATTTCCTCAACCACTTCCCAATACGCTCACGTCGCGGAGCGATTAGGCCAAACGGCGCTCTCGCTCTACACCATTAATCTTCCCGCTCTTGAGATATTTGCCGTACTCGCGGCGGCCGTACTCGTTGCGGCAACGATTATTATCATTATAAAAACCGGCTGGTTCACGTACCACATGGACCATATCCGCGACGTCGTCCTGAAAACCGACCTGCCGAAGAAACGCGCAGCGGACGCCTGGGCGGCGGTGCAAAAACATTTTTTTACCGGAGATCCGAACGATCTCAAGATGGCGGTTATGGAGGCGGATAATATTTTGAATGACGCTCTCCAATATGCGGGAATCCGGGGTGCGAACCTCGGCGAACGGCTGAAAAATCTTAAACGCAACCAGGTGCCGAATCTTGAGGATGTCTGGGCCGCACATAAACTGCGCAACGAGATCGCGCACGAAACAAATTTTTCTTTAAAGCACGACCCGGCGGAGCGCGCGCTCGACGCGTTTGAGGTTGCCCTCAAAAATCTGGGCGCGCTGGATGATAAAGAGAAAAAAATAGGGCGCGAAAATTAAGGGCTCGTCGTGGTGGTTGAAGTCGGTGTGGTCGTTGCTGTCACGGGTGGAGAGGTCGGAGACCCGTTCACGCTCGTTACGGTAACGTTGGGCGCCCCAGGAACAGAAGTCCCCGAAATGGTGACCGTCGTTCCGAGAAGCGGCTGGAGCGCCGCAGCAACCGCACTGTTAGAAGAATTTTTTACATATGCCTTCACGCCATAGGGCGTCGTGATGATGTACGTGTTTTTTCCAAGTCCCGCAGAAAGCGTTCCGCTCAGTGAAATCTCTGCGGGTCCGCTGGAGGACGAGAAGCCGGCCGGTGCCGCAAGAAGCGAAAGGTTTGCTTTCATATCCTCGTTTGTTGCCGTAAGCGACGCAATCTCTGCCATGAGCGCGGTGTTGGAAGCGTTGAGCGCCTGCACTTGAGCAGCCGCCACGGCCACGGCAGAGCTCTGCGCCACGCCCTGCTGCCCGCCCTGAATCTGGATCTGGCTGATCAAGCCGCTGTTTTTGAAAAAGAGATATCCCGCGAGCGCGCCCAAAAGAACAACGAGGACGATCAGGGAGACATCAAGGATGCCGATCCCCTTCTTTTTCTGTGCGGCTCCCATGGTGAACGTAGGAACCGTACCGAGGGGCGATCCTTTGGAGGGCGGCGTTTTGGCCATCGTAGTTATTTTTGCGGCTTCCGTGGTCCCGGGAGCAACGCTCTTCGGTGTGGCCCCGAGAGGCGCGCTCGACGCCGGGGCAATCGCGGAAACCAAATCGCTTACCCGGATGGTTTGCGGCTCGGGATTTTTTGCCGGGCTCGCAACGGTCCCCGGCGCGGAAAACGAAACGAAATTCGGGGACGCGGCTGGTTGCGCGGGCGCGGGCGCCGCGCCACCCTCCACTTTCTTCAGGGTGTCGTCCACGTCGAGCGGCGCCCAACCAACGCCGATGAGCGCCGACCGAACTGCGTCCCGCGAGATGCCCAGTTTGAGCTGAGACAAAACGTAATCAACAAGCTGATCCTGTACCATAATTTTTTGTTTTTTTTATTGAAATTGAGAGGCGACTTTTTCTTCATCTTTATTGTACCTCATCCGCGGCGAAATCAATATGCGAATAATGCACAGGCATATGACCACCTTGCCGCGAACGCCGGGTTGAAAATCAGTTTTTTCTTCCATATAATAGGATTCGTCAAAGCGCGGGTGGCGAAACTGGCAGACGCATATCCTTGAGGTGGATACGCCCGTAAGGGCTTGCAGGTTCAAATCCTGTCCCGCGCACTACAAACAAAAACTGCCAATCGCAGATGGGCGATTTTTGTTTGCCAATATGCGGGGCTGGATTTGAACAGCGGACATCATGAACTGACGGGTGTTACGCTCCAAAGTTAAGCGTATCAACATATGTTGTTTAAATAGCCGATCACTGTAATCACCTCCGAGACGTCGCGCTTATCTCGGCAGGGAACGAATACACGAACGGCAACATCCAACTGTTCGTTCGTCGACAGGGGCGAGACTGCACCTGCCGATTGGAACGCTATCACCCCGAGATGACATCTCCTCGGGACAAAGCACCCCTTGAAGCTGTGAATTACGAAATTCCCTTTCCCTCGATTTTCATATGAACGCAAACAAGC
>CAZADL010000035.1:0-6296 GCA_964483915.1 uncultured Candidatus Saccharibacteria bacterium
ATATCTTGTTGTGAAGTTTGCCGGAAATACCAACCCAAGAGGAAGCGGAACCCCCTCGGGGCTCATATGAGCGAAATAATGATGAGCGGCCATTATCGTTCGCTTTTTCCTGCGCCGCCAATTGGAGGAGGGAATTTTTGCGCAACGGTGGAAGGTTATTCGTCATCCTTTGGTCATTGGTTTTGCTGATAAGAGCGGTTACGAGAATTGCGCCGTGAGCACGCGAAGGAGGCATCAGAAAAGAAATTCCTAAAACAAACGCGCCGATTTTTGGGAGCCATGACGGGAACATAGAAGACCTATAAACTGTCCGCGGCTTACCTGTCCAATACTTTTTAATTCTTTTTTAATCCATCTTAGGAAAAATCCCCCAGTGCAAGCTGGGGAATGAAGCCAAGCCCGGAGCTCCGCCGTCTCCCACGGAGCGGAGGCCTTCGGCTTCGAGATCTCAGGCTCGAAGAGATGGAGAAGTTTCCGAGACGCATTGATGCGGCCGTATGGCCGCGCGCGTGAGTATCTGGGAATCCTGGATTCCCAGATACCCCGGGCTCACGCCCGGGGAGCTTCATTCATGTCCCGCCATTTCAATTCGCCATGATTTTTAGTATTCTTAGAGTGCATGAAATTAGAAATCGGCATCGTGGGGCTCCCGAACGTCGGGAAATCGACGCTTTTTAAGTTGCTTACCAAGCAGGAAATTCTCATCGCAAATTATCCCTTCGCCACGATCGATCCGAACGTCGGCATCGTGCCCGTGCCGGACGAGCGGCTTGAAAAATTGAATGAACTTAGCAAATCAAAGAAAAAGATATCGGCAGTGGTTGAATTCTTTGACATCGCGGGACTCGTGAAAGGCGCAAACAAAGGCGAAGGGCTCGGCAATCAGTTCCTCACGCATATCCGCGAGACGCAGGCGATCGTTATCGTGCTTCGGGTGTTTGAAAACCCCGACATCATCCACGTTGAAAATTCCGTGGATCCGCTCCGTGATCTGGAAATCATCAACACTGAGCTTATTCTGAAGGACCTTGAAACCGTTGAAAAACGTTTGGCGAGGGTCGAATCCGAAGCACGGAGCGGTAAAAAGGAAGCCGTGCAAGATCGCAATTTTCTTCTTGGCGTGAAAAAAATTCTTGAAGATGGAATGTTACTCGTTTCTTTTTCAGATCCTCATTTGCTCATTCGTTTGAATGAGCAAATGAAAGATTTGAATTTGCTCACGGCGAAGCGGCAGATTTATCTTTTGAACGGAAAGCCCGAGGAGGTGCCGAATGCGCTCTATGAAAAAATAAAAACGCAGGATGCTAACTATGTGGTTGCGAACCTTGCCGCTTCCCGCGGGCTTCCGGAACTTATCCAAAAAGCATATGTGGTTTTGAATTTGATCAGTTTCTTTACGACCGGCGAGGACGAAACACGGGCTTGGACCATTGTGCGCGGCACGAAAGCGCCGCAGGCGGCGGGCGTGATCCATACCGATTTTGAACATAAATTTATCCGGCTGGAGGTCGTGAGCTACGAAAAACTGATTGAGGCAAGATCATGGGCGGCGGCAAAACAGAAAGGATGGATCCGCATTGAAGGAAAAGAATATGAAGTGCAGGATGGCGACGTGCTCGTCGTTCGGCACGGATAAATCATTGGATGAGCCGAGGCCAAACCTCCTTGGGGGGTTCGGCCTCAACTCTGTGGTAAACTATGAGCATGAAGATTCAAAACTTCGGCGAACTGGCCACGACGCCTGAGCGGCAGGCGCTCTTATCCATCGCGGAAGCAGGACTCGCAGCCATTGATACGGGAAAAGTCGTCCGCAATACGATCCAGCTCAGCGGAACTATGCTGACGGTGGCGGAAGAAACATTTGATCTCACGGCGATCGACCGCATTGTTTTTGTCGCGGTTGGAAAGTGCGCCGCGGATGCGGCTATGGCGGCGGAAGAAATTTTAGGAGATCGTATCGCGCGCGGTGTCGTGCTTGACGTGAAAAAATGTCCGGAAGTTAAATATTTGCAGACGTTCTGCGGAACACATCCACTGCCCTCGGATGAAAATCTTGCCGCGACCGAGGCGATCGTCGCGTCACTCAAAGACCTTACGGAACGCGACCTCGTCGTATTCGTCATTTCGGGCGGCGGCTCAACGCTGCTCTTTTTGCCGCAGAACCGGAACGACCGCGAGGAAATATCCATTTTTAACGCGCTCACCGATGCCGGCGCGACGATCGAGGAATTGAACACCGTGCGGAAACACTTGTCGCTCGCGCGCGGCGGGTGGCTTGCGGAGTACGCTTATCCGGCGCGCGTCGTCTCGCTCATCTTCTCCGATGTTCCCGGCGATGATATCTCCTTCGTTTCATCCGGTCCGACCGTGAAGGATACGACGACCGTCCTCGACGCGGAAAATATTCTCGCCAAGTTCAACATTCTCCGCATTTGCCAGATTGAAAAATGCGATCTTGTGACGACGCCGAAGGATGATAAATATTTCGCGCGGGTAAAAAATATTTTAGCGGTGTCGAACATCCGCGCGCTTGAAGCAATGAAGGTGGCGGCACAGGGACTCGGTTTCGTGGCCGAGATCCGCGACACGAAACTCATGGGCGAAGTGACGGGCGTTGCGGAAATGGTCGTAAACGCCATCCGCCAGGCGCCGCCGAAAGCGGTACTTTTGTGGGGCGGCGAAACAACGGTGGAAATAAAAGGAAAAGGAGGGGGCGGCCGGAACCTCCAGCTCGCCGCAACCGCGCTCGATCTCGTTGCTCGCGGAGAAGAAATTTTATCTTTCGGTTCCGACGGACGCGATCACGGGCCGTATGCCGGCGCGATCTGTGATACGTTCACAAAGCAGGCGATCATGAATGCGAGCATGAACCTCCAACAATTTCGTGACGACAATAATACCCAAGCTCTTTTCGAAAAAGCGGGAAATTATGTCATGACCGGCGACACCGGTTCCAATGTTTCCGATTTGATCATTGCATTAAAAAACGATTAAAAGAAATTGGACTTAGTTGTATAATAGAAGCATGCAAACACAAAAATATATTTTAAAGTACGAGGAGGTTGGCATCAAAAATGTTCCGCAGGTTGGCGGAAAGAATGCCTCTTTGGGGGAAATGATCAGGACCTTGAAATCGAAGGGCGTACCGGTGCCGTCGGGTTTCGTGGTGACGGCCGCGGCCTATTTTTATTTTTTGAAAAGCGCGAAGCTGGACGTTTTCATCGCAAGAACGCTCAAAGGGCTGGACACGAAAAATTTAAAAGACCTTGAGAAGCGAGGGAAAATGATCCGGGATGCGATCACGAAGGCGTCGCTTCCGGTGGACCTTGAGCGGGACATTGCGGGCGCGTACCACAATTTCATTGAAAAGCGCTATGGCAAAGACGCCGATGTGGCGGTGCGGTCATCGGCGACCGCGGAAGACCTGCCGGGAGCAAGCTTTGCCGGCGAGCAGGAAAGCTATCTCGGCATCCGCGGACCAAAGGCGCTTTTTGTCGCTGTGCGTGCGACCATGGCGTCCTTGTTTACGGACCGCGCGATTTCGTACCGCGCCGACCGCGGCTTTGACCACTTGAAGATCGCGCTTTCGGTCGGCGTGCAGAAAATGGTGCGTTCCGACAAAGCGTGTTCCGGCGTGATGTTCACGCTCGACACCGAATCTGGTTTTCCGAATGTAGTCCTTATCAACGCTTCGTGGGGCCTGGGAGAGATGATCGTGAAAGGTGAAGTGACGCCGGATGAATTTTTCGTTTGGAAAGAGGGATTGAAGCAGGACGTGGCGCATCCGATTCTTGAGAAAAAACTCGGTGTGAAATTGCGGAAGATGATCTACCACGAGGGTAAACAGATCCAGCAGACGAAGATCATTCCGACATCGCCCGCCGAACAGACATCGTTCACGCTGACAGACAAGGAGGTGGCACAGCTTGCGACATGGGGAATGATCATTGAAAAGCACTACACCGACCACTATAAAAAGTGGACGCCGATGGATATGGAATGGGCGAAGGACGGCGTGACGGGAGAACTTTTCATCGTGCAGGCTCGTCCGGAAACGGTGAACGCGAGCAAGGATTTTTCAAAACTCAAGGAATATAAGCGATTAGCGATTAGCGATCAGCGCCCGGTCGTGATGGGCGCTTCGGTCGGTTCAAAGATCGCGACCGGCAAGGCACATATTATTTTGGACGCAAAGCACATTCGCGATTTCAAGAAAGGCGAGATCCTCGTGACCACCATGACGGACCCCGACTGGGAACCGATCATGAAAATGGCGTCGGCCATTGTGACCGACAAGGGCGGAAGGACAAGCCATGCCGCGATCGTTTCGCGTGAATTGGGGATTCCCGCGATCGTGGGTTCGGAAACGGCGACGAAATTGCTCAAGACCGGCGATCCGATCACGGTCGACACGACCGGCAGCGCCGGCAATGTTTACCGCGGATTCCTCAAGTTCAAAGTGGTGACGCACGACCTGAAGAAGATTCCGCATCCGAAGACAAAGATCATGGTGAACGTCGCGATCGCGGACAGCGCGTTCGAAGCATCGTTCTTGCCGAATGAGGGTGTCGGCCTTGCGCGCGAAGAGTTCATCATTGCCTCTAAGATGGGACTGCATCCAATGGCGCTTCTCAATATGAAGTCGCTCCCGCCCGCCGTTCGCGCCGCGATCCAAAAGAAGATGGCCGGATGGAAAGATCCGAAGCAGTACTATATCGACAATCTGGCGTTCGGCATCGCGAAGATCGGGGCGGCGTTCTATCCGAAAAAAGTGATCGTCCGGTTCTCCGATTTCAAGACGAACGAATACCGGACGCTTTTGGGCGGCGAGGCGTTTGAGCCGAAAGAAGAGAATCCGATGATCGGCTGGCGCGGCGCGTCGCGGTACTACGACCCGAAGTTCAAGCCGGCATTCATGATGGAAGCGGCTGCCGTAAAGAAAGTGCGCGAGGAGATGGGGCTCGTGAACGTGATTCCGATGGTGCCGTTCTGCCGAACCCCGGAAGAGGGGATGAGAACACAGGATGCGATGGCGGAAGCGGGACTTTATACCACGTACGGTTTGCACGGCAAGAACGCGAAGGGCAAAGCCGTGACACCGATCTATGTGATGTGCGAAATCCCGTCGAATGTTTTAAATGCCGACGCTTTCCTTGATATCTTCGACGGCATGTCCATCGGTTCGAACGATCTCACCCAGCTTACGATGGGGTTGGACCGCGATTCCGGCATTGTGACGAAGATCGCGAACGAAAAGAATCCGGCCGTGGAACGCCTGATCGCGGAGATCATCGCGAAGTGCCGCGCGCGGAAAAAGTATATCGGTATCTGCGGGCAAGGGCCTTCCGATTATCCCGACCTTGCGCAGTTCCTCGTGACCAAAGGCATTGAGAGCATATCGCTCAATCCCGACACCGTCGTTAAAACGACCGTTGCGATCGCGGAAGAGGAAAAGAAAATGAAGAATTAGCGATTAGCGATTAGCGATTAGAACCTCTTTCGCTGTTATTCCCGCGAAGGCAGGAATGCAGAACGGCTAGCATAATCAATTTTCTGCCATGGAAAATAATTTACGAGATACCGCCAACGATGCTAAAAAAATAGCATCGGACGTTTTAAGCCAAGAATTTCGGAAGATTAATGATTTACATCTTCCTGGCGAGAGCGGGGTTTATATTATCAAGCATGATGAGAACGGTATTGTTTATGTTGGAAAGACAAAAAACTTGAGGAGACGTATATTGATCGATCACTTGAGCACAGAAGCAAGGGACACGATGAGTGCGCTTAGGAGAAGTGTCCATGAAAAATATCGAATACCTTTTGGAAGGGAAATGAAAAACTGGATATCAACGCATTGTTCATTCTCGTATTTGGAAATAGAATCGCACGATATGTATAGTTTGGTCGAGACACTGTTGATAGCATCTGTTAGGTCAGAAAAACTCTTAAACAAACCCTGGTTAGAATAAATAATCATATCTGTCTCTATTGAGCATCTTCTATTGATTAAACGTTAGCATTTATTAAAAGTTTATTAAATCCTATTTGACATCGGGTTCTGGCGCGGTAAGCTTAAGGGGAAGCGAGGTCCGCGCAACCGTGGACAAAAACCTCTCATTTGGCGCAAAAACAACCATCATCAGGTGGTCGTTTTTGTATCCCGATTCTCTTAGAAATTTTTAATTTCTCGATTGGCATAATGACCATGCCCGTCACATGGGTCGGTCGTTCAACATGGCAGGACCTCGTTTTTGCCAAATGAGAGACGCGGGTTCGAGCCCCGCAGGGTCCAC
>CAZADL010000036.1:0-6256 GCA_964483915.1 uncultured Candidatus Saccharibacteria bacterium
ATTCAGCTTAAGAGAGGATATCCCCGATGTGTTGCGGAATACCCGTAGTAATAACATTTTTAAGGGACGAAGGAGAACTGAGAGCTGTTGATCCTTCGTTTCGGCCTTTAGTCCTCAACCTGCATCGGATTCCGTTCTGCGCGACCTTTGGCGTAAGTTGCGCGGGACATCTTGATATTGACCCCGAGAGCCAGATATTCTGGCCCAAGATCATCGGGTCGCTCAATATCATCGCGGTTCCCCGCGAACCGCACGTCCCTCTCCTCTTCGACCATATCCGGAAAGTGATCGGCGAATTCTCCGATATTACTTTCGAGAAGACGAACCATGTCTTCGGCCCGCCCGCCGGAAACCCCGTGGAGGTCTGGAAAATCTCCGTTGGCGACGCTG
The DNA here is from genome assembly GCA_964483915.1 of uncultured Candidatus Saccharibacteria bacterium. Taxonomy (GTDB): domain Bacteria; phylum Patescibacteriota; class Minisyncoccia; order UBA6257; family 2-01-FULL-56-20; genus CAJAQL01. The sequence goes on from CAZADL010000036.1 coordinate 391, forward strand.
GAGTTCTCGCTCCACTCGGAAAAGATTATTTTTTCGATAACGTCGCCATGGCTGGCCATAGCGAGGTTCTTAAGGCAACCTACGACCGCCACGAGCAGGTTGAATTGTTCTGGGCAAAGCTCGGAAAAGAGGTCTGGGACTTCGCCATGGACCGTGAGTTCCGGCGCATGGATATCAGGGCGCGGGCCCGGGAAATCGAGGAGGTTTGGTATGGCAAGGAGGATTACTATAAATAGCGGTATGTATTTTATGTACCGCTCCGCCCGGCTGGAATTCAGCCGGGTCTTTTTATACCTTGCTCTATGAGATCTCTCGCAAAGCTCAAGATGACAGAAGGCGTTGGTATGGGTTCTATATTTTCCCCACCAAATCAGCTCCGGGCTTCAAGGTCTTGTCGCCTGGTTCCCACTTCGCCGGACAAACCTGTCCTTTGTGTTCGCGTACGAATTTCGCAGCTTGGAGTTTCCGTACTAATTCTTTGGCGCTCCGGCCGATATTGTTATCATGGACTTCAATCGTTTTAAGAACGCCGTCCGGATCGACAACGAAGGTCCCACGCAGGGCCAGCCCTTCCTCATCTAGGTAAACGCCGAATTCCCGGCAGATGCGCCCCGTTGGATCGGCAAGCATGAGGAACGGAACCTTTTTGATCGCTTCCGAATTATCATGCCATGCTTTGTGCACGAACTCGGTGTCCGTCGAAACGCTCATCACCTCGGCGCCTAATTTTTTTAACTCCGCATAGTGATCCGCCGCATCTTCAAGCTCGGTCGGGCAGATGAAGGTGAAGTCCGCCGGATAGAAAATCAGCACCAGCCATTTGCCGATGTAATCAGACGATTTTACTTTGACAAAATCATCCTTCGCCGGGTCATAGGCCGACGCCGCAAAATCCTGAATTTTTTTCCCAATTTTTATCATGGTTTTGGTGTTTATTTGTTTTTTCTGCAATTAAATTGTAAGACATCGGCAAAAATTTGCAAATCTCCATTATTTGTCATTCCCGCAAATGCGAGAAGCCATGTTTAATGGATCTCCGGATTCCGGATAGCCCTGCAGGGCTTCCGAAATGACAATATTTCACTAAGCCCTTATAAAATCAACAAAAAAAACTCCGTAGCGGGGCTACGGAGTTGTTGCAGGCAAAGGAACCTACGGGGCGGGTTTTATGAGAACCCGCGCATAGTTTTTGCCAAAGTACTTGTTCGCAATTTCGCGAACTTTTTTGCGGCTTACCCGGAGAACCTTGCTCCGAAATGCATGCATCTGGGTGAGATCGCCATCGCCATTCACAGCAGCGTCGATAATTCTCTCTGAAAGATCGCTTGGTGTATTCCAGAAGGCGTCAAGATATTCGTTGTAGAGCGATCCGATTGCCGATTCAAGTTCCTTTTGCGATACGAGATCGTTTTTTAACTGCTCATATTCGCGGAGAACGATCTCCTCGGCACGCGTCTCGAACTCATGGCTTATAGTCGCAAAGGATGCCCAGAACATCCCATGAACGAAGGACCGTTCTGTTAAAACGGGTGTTCGATAGGAACCGCCATTGAAGTCGCGGTTTCCATCACGAATCGCCAACTCGAGCCTGGCTTCAAAAATCTCTCCGAGAACATCAATCGCTTCAGCATCGTTCGTTTTATACGTCTCCGTTGGAAATCCAATACCACAATGGTACTGATGGATCCCGGGCCGTTCAGTTTCATGCGACCTCACTCCAGAGAGTTTCGGAAGATCCTCGCTATGATCGTAGCCGAGAATGGGTGTTCTTTTGTCATCCCAATCCCGAAAATGACGCAACGCCAGTGCCTTGGCGTCTTCGACTTTCGGCCCCAAAATAATTACCGAAGCGTTTTTCGGAACATAGTAGCGCCGAAGGAACTGGTCCGCGTTTTTGAGCGTGATACGCTTGAGGTCATCAACCTCGCAATCAATGCGGTGGCGGGCTGGATTATTCGTTCCCTCATACATTGTTTGGTGCATGAGGTCATCGAGAAGATTTTCCATCACGTCAATACCGTAGTTAAAATATTCTTCGTGCACTGCGGCTGATTCAATTTGTGCCCCTTCGAGGTCGATGATACGACTTTTGGGATGGACAAAACTTGCCATGACGGCAAAAATTTCTTCCATATGCTTCCGCCGCAAAAGTGTATCATTCCCGTAGAAGACACTCCATCGATCGGTTCGGATATTGCAGTTCTTTCCCGGACCCATCATATATTTCCGAAACAAGAGATCGTTGTCATGCACATTCGGATACTGCCGCGATATTCGGGAAACCAGATGTTCCACATAATGCGCCATGCCTACCAATCCGGGCGGATCATAGATCGATCCGGCTTTGAAGCCAATGCCAGAAACATTCGCGGCACCGGGATGAGCATACAACATCATCCCGTTATCAAGCGGTTCAACGTGAACTCGCCACATGGGGCACCTCCTTTCTGATTTTTAATTTTGTTCTGAATCTCTGAAAACACTATACCACCATTCCTTGAAAAAGGACAAGAAAACGCCGTCCCGTGGGGCGGGGCGGCGCATAGCTTGCAATGATCTATTTTCTGACGGGAGCGGGAGGCAGTATTTTGACCGTCTTTAACCATCCGTTAATTTCCTCCTCCTTATCTTGGGAAGGTTTAAGCGGTATGATCTCCACCGCCCAACCGCCTGGAATGGTGATAAAATCGTCGGGGTGCCCCTCCGAGAGCGACTGTATAACAATCAACTCCTTCCCTTTTTGGGTCTCTCTCGAAAAAACGCACCCGATAGAAGTCGCCCCGCTCGTCAGGGGCTTTTCTTCCTTTATCGCGGCGATGAAATCATCACCGCTGCGGTTACGCACCGTCGCGTCCCGCCATTTCACCATGGCAAGCGTGCACTTCGACACCGGCGCCGTGGTTGCCGCCGCTTTTTCTTCCCCTCTTACCTGTAATGGGTTGAGAAATAACCACAGGATCCAGAGAAAAAGAATAACAAACAAAACTTTTGATAAGGTTTTCAAAAACCTCATTCCTTCCTCCTTTCACTGGACCATACGAGATGCCAAGGGCAAAATCTTCTCTTCCGACGTCGCATCTTTGGCCGAACAATAATCTCTAATGTCGTCCATGGTGCGATCCTTTTCGGCCGTTAAGCCGCACTTATTGCATATTCCGAAAAATCTTACCATGCCATCGCCGCGGAATGAGATTTCCTGAATCTCAACTTCGACCCCGCATTTTTCGCAGAGTACCGGCGGATTATGCCAATTTATATTCATAAAACCGAACCTCCTTTGGGGTGAACTATTTCTCTCCTTTTCAATACCGAATTTGAATCGGATCATCTGGCATTACTATAACAATATCTTTAGAAAAAAGCCACCCCATAAGGCGGGGTGGCATCGCACAAACTATGTAATTTTTTCAGCTTTCTCTGTTGTTTCTTAAATTGTCAAATGCCCACGTGAATTCTATGGCGAGCACCGGAATCCACTGGACTTCGTTATTTTTGATAAAAAGAAATACTCCCGCGAAGAGCGCGACGGTGTTGATGACGAAGAAGATCACATCAAATATTTGCTCGTGGCGTGAGCGTTCTTCGTTGTTTGTCACATAAAGCAGAAATTTCCATATCGATCGCATGCTTTTTTTATACTACAAACAATGAGTGTCTGTCAATAAAAAAGCCCCGATATGATAGATATCGGGGCCACCATGGATTATCTCCATGGCATATCGAACTGTTCCGCGAGCTTCAGGGAAAGCTCGGAAACGTTCTTCAGGGTCAGGTTCTCGGCAAAGACGATCTTTTTGTCCTCGTCGGCAACGTCAGAAAAATACTGGACGCTGGCCGAAAGGATAAGGCCGTCTTTGTTCAAGGTTACGGTGGACCGGGCGATCCCCGTATTGACCACCTTGTTCTGGTTGCTCTCAAAAAGGGTATCCAGAACTTGGGCGCCGGTCATGACGCCGAAAGTGGTATGGCCGAAGGAGGACATGAAAATCGTCGCAGCTTCGTGAAAATTGGCCACCTTGATGATCGAAATATTCTGCAAGTGTTTGTCGGGCCACTTGCTGGAGAATTCAGCGAAGAAGGCCCCCGTTTGCTGAATACGGAGACCCTTGGAGAGGGTGCGCGACTGATAAGGGTGCTTGATTCCAATCGGGACCCCGTTCACCCTCGCCACTCGGCTTTCTCCGACTCGCACGATCTTTTCATTGATAGCCGCCTTAATTGCTCCGAGCGGCACATCTTTGACGTCGTGCTTCCCGAAAAACTCCATGATGAGTTCAGTCAACCGTTCCCGCAGAACTTTATCGAAAACATAGAGCGGGATAGAATCCTTGGAATGACTGAATCTCGGCTCATCGTGGTTGCCATACTTGTAGACGAAAGTGATGAGCGAACGCTTAATTCTCTCATCCATGGTCAGTTTCTCGTCGCTATTTTTTCTCCAGCGACGCACGAATATATCAGCGAGAATCTTTGCCTGCATGAGTCCGGCAAGAATTTCATGCTTGTCGGGCCCGTTCATGATCGGCAGAAGCTCACCGTTATACTCGTAGTTGTGGGAAATGCCCTGGGTCACGTCGCCGTTCGAGATAATCGCGTCGGCGTCTTCTGCCACTCTCGGCTCATCGCGGAGAATGGTGAAGTACAGGGTTTTGAGAGATCCCGCATGCCAGCAAGACTTGTCGACGGTCGTAATGGTCCTGCTGCCCTTCAGAAACTCATCGAGAGAAAGATTCGCCGAACGCGCTAGCGACTCCCTGATCGCATAACGGTTCTGCTTCTCTTTGAAAACAATGAGCTTCTTTTTTCTCAGCTCGCCGAGATATTTCTCGGTCTTTTTCACAGACCAGGGCCTCTTCACAGACTGTGCTACTCGAAAATTGACAGTCTTCGGGCTGGCACTTGAGGGCTTCAGGACGTCAAAAACGGTTTGCTCCTGATATGACAGGCCTTCCAGCAACCCGTAACTGCGTTCGTTAAAAATCGCAGTCCGGAAATCGTACCAGGTGGGGATGATGTCAAAATCGTGGTTGCCCTGCGATCTGATCGTCACCACCACACACCCAACCATGTTTTCGGTCGAGCGTTGCTCGTCGATCTTGTGGAGGGTGGGAACCGCGATGCAGGGAACATTGTTCCGATACTCCGGAATATATGCCCCCGTACCGGTACACCCAACCAAGATAAGCGATGGGGCCGGCGAAAATGTACGAAGGGAGAAGCCGTTAATCAACCGTTGCGGAAGTCCCGTCACATTTTCGTAAAACCAGGGTTGTTTGCGTGGAACAATCACACGCATATCACCGAAGCCGGGCAGGTTGACCGGCACCTTGGTCTCCGGATCGTTGAAAATTCGGATGTCGCTTCGAGACCGAGAAGCTCTCTCAAGAATTTCTCGACCGATGGGACGATCATAAATCTTCTCGGCTAGGACGATGTGATAATTCGCGTCGTCGATTTTAACGAGGAATTCATTGAAAGTATCCGCCATTTCTTCAGCGAAACGTCTCGTTTCTTTTGCTTTCACCAACTCGATCGGCGCGCGTTCATTCGCCTCCTTTGCTGTTAGAACAGCATTCTTCACCCTCACCTTGAGTTCCGCCTCGAGCTGCTTGCCGGAGAAAATATGTCCGGCAATTATGATAAATTTCGCCTTGTGGTGTTCCGCTACCTCACGAACGAGGTTCATGAGGTAACTCCTGTTGTGTCGTGGAAAATCCAATCCCGACACACACACAAAGGAAACTTTTTGTTTCTTGTTGTCCATACGGACCTCCTTTCTTGACCCTAAATTGTGAATCTACTGATTATATTTTTCACCAAAATTTTTTAAAAGTCAAGCACGTGTGATACATTCTAGTCTGAAGCG
>CAZADL010000037.1:0-6246 GCA_964483915.1 uncultured Candidatus Saccharibacteria bacterium
GGCGCACGCCTGCGGAAGTGTTCAAAGAGTGATGCGCTTCAGACTAGAATGTATCCCGGGGCATTGACTTTTGGTGTTGATTGGGCGGGGCGTTATGGGGCGGCGAAATTAGACGATGTTCGCATCTATAATCGCGCCCTCTCCGCCGCCGAAATCCAAGCGATGTATAACGCCACGAAATGAGTTTACGAAATTTTGAATATCACTGATTCCAACGGGTGCGTCTCGGGAGCATCGGTGGCGGAAATTGGATTCTTCTCGAGCGCCACAAAACGGTAAATTCTTATTGACTTCGTTTTCCTGTCGGCATAGCATTTTGCTTGTACGTTGAAAGTGCAATCCCCCCTTGTAACTGTTCCTTATCGTCACGGAGGCAGACTTTTCAGCACTCAGTTTGATTTGATTTTGACCGGACCCTCCCATGTGGAGTCACCAACCGGAAGCGGCACTGTGGAAATTACGGTGCCGTTTTCTGATCGCATTTGGTCATCTAAGAATGTAAGTATTTCGCTTCCGGTTGGGACATTTGCGGGTGAGTTTCCGGCCGGCGGCTGTGCCGGTCCAGCGCCGCGGGGCGGATGGCGGGTTTTCAAGAACGGAAAACGAAACTACAATGAAAAGCATGAAAAAGGGATTCACCTGCGGGTCGTTTGACCTTGTCCACGCCGGGCACGTGATGATGTTCAAGGAATGTAAGGACTCCTGCGACCACCTCACGGTGTTTCTTGAGGTCGACCCGTCGCTTGACCGCCCCCTAAAAAACAAGCCGGTTATGAGTATTGAGGAGCGCAAGGCGATTCTTGAGGGAATTCGCTACATAGACGAGATCGTGGTCTACAACACCGAACGCGAATTGTATGAACTTCTTAAAAATCTTCCACGGGACACCGTTCGTATTATCGGCGAGGACTGGCGCGGGAAAAATTTTACGGGCTGGGACCTCTCTTTTCCCGTCATCTTTAATTCCCGTCGCCATCATTATTCAACATCGGAACTCCGTGAACGGATCTATCATGCGGAGAAAAAAATTCGGGAAAAATAAAACGGACTTATTCTACCGAATGAGGCGAGGGAAATTTAATCGAAAGTTAATGTAAAAACCAGCATGCTAAATTATCTGAATTTGAAAAAAACAGAAGAGAAAGATGGCGAAATTGTATTTGAGGCGGAACTTGCGGCGGATATTGTTGCCAGATGCGAAGAAGAGGTTCTTGGGGAATCAGGTGAAGAGATCGTCGTTCCGGGCTTCCGCAAAGGAAAAGCGCCGCCCGCTATGGTGCGGGAGAGGATGAACCCGGTGAAACTTTTGGAAGAAGCGTCGCATAAAGCGCTGCCGGATGTTATCCGCGAAATCATCGACGATGAAAAACTTTCCGTTTTGGGCCAGCCGGAGGTCGCCATCGTGAAACTTGCATCTCAGAATCCGGTCATTTTCACGGCTCGTTTCGCGCTTATGCCCGAGATCGGACTGCCGAACTATAAGGCGATCGCGCGGAAAATTTTTGCGGAGAGGAGACCGGTTATGCTCCCGCCAGAAGAAATTGAAGAGGCCACGAGGCGCATCCGTGAAATGTTGCGTGACAGCGAGTCGAAAAAAACAGATAAAGCGGAGCTTCCAGAGCTTACCGACGATCTTGTGAAACAATTCGGACCTTTTAAGAATGTCGCCGAATTTAAGGAGGAATTGGAGAGAAATCTTAAAAAGGGAAAAGAGCGCGAAGAGAAAGAGAAGCACCGCGAGGCAATCATGCAAGCAATCGTAGCTAAGACAAAGATAAAAATTCCGAAATTACTGGTGGATCAAGAGCTCGCCGCGTTTTTTGAGCATCGCGATGAGGAACTCCAAAAATCAGGAATTTCATTTGAGAACTATCTGAAGCAGATTAAGAAGACAAAGGAAAAATTGGAGCATGAAGAACGGGAATCAATTGAAAAACAAATCGCCGCAAGTTTGATCATGGGCGCGATGCGTAAGGAGGAAAAAATTGTCCCGGACGAAAAAGAAATAGCGGCAAATGTCGCCACCCTCAAGCGTCGTTATCCGGATCGCATGGAAGCTGAGCTCTGGGAGCCCGCCGAGGCGATCGCGACACAGAAAAAGTTGTTTGATGTTCTGGAGGGTGCCGATTGAGGTCCGGCCTCGCCCCGAGGCCGGACCCCGGCAGGTCCGTTTTTTTTTGCATTCATCCCGCGGGCGTACTATGATTGAAAAATCATGGAATCCGCCTATGGAAAGGAATATCGCGTGCCGCTTGATGATCAGAAAAAAGTTATGGCAGCGCTTGACGCGCGGACCGATGTTGAAGCCGAGCGCATGAAGCGGTATCTCGCGATGCCGGATCTCGCGCGCACACCAGGGAGTCCTCTCTATGAACTTGTGGAAAAGGCGCGGCAGGTGCCGGTCATGCGGGGTTTTGATAACATTGTGATCCCCGAAATTGTGCCGGCCGACGTGAGTTTTGACCTTTTTGATTTTGCGCCGAACCATCCCGCGCGGAGCCAGTCGGACACCTATTATGCCGACAAGACCCATATCCTCCGCACGCACGATACGGTCATGTGGTATTACTATACGCAAATTCCGGAAGTGAAAGAACGGCTTGTGCGGCGGGAAAAACTCGGCGTCGTCTGCTATGGCAAGGTGTATCGCAAGGATGAGATCGACCGGCAACATATGAACATTTTCCACCAATTCGGCGGCTGGTATCTCACGCCCGCGGACACGGCACCGCTCACGATAGATGATCTGAAAGACGCCCTGAGTCAGATCGTGAAGGGGCTCTTCGGTACGGACACGAAATACCGATTTCTTGACGACACATTTCCGTATACCGATCCATCGCTTCAGGTAGAAGTTGAGGTAAATGGCCAGTGGATTGAGGTTTTGGGCGGCGGTATGACAAAACAGAGCGTGTTTCAGAAGTTCGGCGTCACGGGTTACAACGCGTGGGCGTTCGGATTCGGTCTGGAGCGCCTCGCCATCATCAGCATGGAACTGCCGGATATCCGGCTTCTCTGGTCAACAGACGAACGGGTGAAGCGCCAGCTCCATCTGGGGCATAAATTTGTTGAGGTGAGCAAATATCCGGCGGTCGTCCGCGATATCTCCTTTGTTGTGAACAAGGATTTTGCGCCGAACATTTACTTTGATCTCGTACGCGACGTTGCGGGGGATCTCGTGGAACAAGTGGCTTTGCTTGACGAGTATGAAAATGAAGAGAAATTTGGAAAAGATAAAAAAAGCTACGCCTATCGGATCACCTACCGCTCAAGCGACCGGACGCTCACGTCGGGCGAGATAGACGTTCTTCATAAAACGCTTGAGAAAAAAACCGCCGAGGAATTTGGAGCAACAGTAAGATAGTAAAACAAAAAAGCCGCAGAAGGTGCGGCTTTTTTGTTTTGCGGCAGGAACGGCACCGCACCAGGTTGTCACTTAACATTCATAATATATGCGCCATTATGGATGTCAAACAATTCGGAAGCCAACGTGGACCGGCGGAGATTTGAACTCCGAGCTGCCAAGTGAAGGACCTGTCTCGAAAATACCTCCGCTCGCGATTCCTGAAATTTCAACAAGGCCAAGGCGCGACGACGAAAATGTAGCCAGGGCTACTTTAAGCAGGAGCAACGCAGGGATTGCTGAAATGACGGGAATCCCTCCGGGTTGCGGTTATTTTACTGAATCACGTCGTTACTCCTCGGAACCGTAGCGTGGGCTACTGTTTCCTCGTCGCGCCTTGTGATTCAGTAAAATCTCGCGCAACGCGAGCTGGAGGTATTTTTGAGATAGATCCTAACCTGGCCGTGATGCCGTTTCACCACCGGCCCGTAACCATTGGCTTCGCAATTCTATTGAAAGTATTATTAAAAAATTCTAAAAGATAATTTTCTTTTATCATTCCGCGCCGGAGCCTGCCCCGTACCCCGATACGGGGACACGGAATCTAGGGGCGGAGTTTTGGCATTCTATAAAAATAAAACGGCCGGTATCTCGTGGGAGATATCGGTCAGAGAATCGAGTTTTCAGAAACCGGTTTTTCTTATATAGTTAGCGATATGGCTATGGATTTTGCTGTTCCGGAGGAGGTTCAAAGGGTTTGTGCCACGCTTGTGTCGGCCAATTTTGAAGCGTACCTCGTGGGTGGATGCGTGCGGGATATTTTGCTTGTTGCCGCACACGGCAGAGCCGCTGAACCAAAGGACTGGGATGTCGCGACGAACGCGAAGCCGGAGGAAATTCAAAAACTTTTTCCGGACAGCGTGTATGAAAATGACTTCGGGACGGTACTTGTGAAGACAGAGAAAGAAGAATTTCTGGATCCCCGCTTTCGCGGGGACGACAAAAAAGGCGCGGGAGAAGGGAATGAAATAAAGACGGTTGAAGTTACAACTTATCGGATTGAAGGGAAGTATTCCGACAAGCGGCATCCGGATGAAGTGAAGTTCGCGAAGACGATCGAGGAAGATCTCTCACGGCGCGATTTCACCGTGAACGCCATGGCGCTCGAATCGCTGATCGCTCATCGCCAATCGCTAAAATTGGTTGATCCTTTCGGCGGCCAGAATGATTTAAAGAAAGGCATCATCCGCGCGGTGGGAAACGCGGAAGACCGATTCCGCGAGGATGCGCTCCGCTTGATGCGCGCGGTGCGGTTCGCGGTGGAGCTGGATTTTGAAATTGAGATCGATACGCGCCGCGCGATCGAAAAGATGGCCGGCGGGCTTGAAGAGATCGCGAAGGAGCGGATCCGCGATGAGTTTGTAAAAATAATGATGGCGCGGAACGCGGCGAAGGGGATCATCCTTCTTGAAGAGCTGGATCTTTTGCGGTATGTCCTGCCGGAGCTTCGCGAAGGGCTTGGTGTCGGCCAGAACCTGCACCACGTTTACAGCGTGTTTGAACATAATATAAAATCGCTTGACTATGCCGCGAAACAGGGTTATTCGCTCGCGGTGCGCCTCGCATCGCTTCTCCACGATCTCGGCAAGCCGCGCGCCAAGGTCGGCGACGGCCAGAATTCCACATTCTATCAGCACGAATATATCGGGGCAAAAATGACGGTGCGGGCGCTCGACCGCCTGCGGTTCCCGAAAGATTTTATAGAATCGGTTGCGCATCTCGTGCGGCGGCACATGTTCTACTACAACGTCGGCGAGATATCGCCGGCCGGCGTGCGGCGGTTCGTGGTGCGCGTGGGGCCGGAGAACATTGATGACCTGCTCAAGGTGCGCGAGGCGGATCGTATCGGATCGGGCGTTCCGAAAGCAGTTCCCTATAAACTGCGCCACCTGCTTTTCATGATTGATAAGGTGAAGCGCGACCCCTTATCACCCAAGATGCTTAAGGTGACGGGCGACGATGTGATGAAAGAACTTGACCTGCCGCCCGGTCCGCGCATCGGGTGGATCCTCGCCGCGCTTTTGGAAAAAGTGCTGGATGACCCGAGTAAGAACGAACGCGATGATCTCATAGATCGCATGAAAAAATTGAACAAACTAACCGATGTACAGCTTAAGCTGCTTGCGGAGAATTCGAAGAATAAAAAAGATGAGCTTGAAGGCGAGGCGGAAGAGGAGATGAAGAAAAGACACCGCGTATCATAAAAGCAGTGATGAACGATTAGCGACGATCCACTGGCGATTAGGGATTAGGAACATTTCTATGAAAATTAAAATTAAAAGATTCGACAAAAAATTGCCCTTGCCGGAGCACAAGACCGCGGGTGCGGCAGGATTTGACATCGGCGCGAAAGAACGCGTAGAAATTTTTCCGGGCAAAACGGAGTCCGTTTTCCTGAATATTGCCGTGGAGATTCCAGAAGGATACTTTCTGCTCCTCGCCGCGCGCAGTTCCTTACATAAAAAGGGACTTGCCATGAGGAATGGCATTGGCATTATTGATTCCGATTTTCGCGGAGACAGCGATCACATGAAGGCCGTCCTCTTCAATTTTTCCGATGCGCCCGTGATTATTGAGCGGGGAGAAAGGATTGTCCAAGGGATCGTCATTCCTTTTGTTCGCGGCGAATGGGAAGAGGTTTGCGAGATGCCAAACAAAACCCGGGGCGGCTTCGGTTCAACGGGTTGAGTTTTCAGTCTGTTAAGCGTGAACCGAAAAATCTGACAAAAGAGTATAATATTCTGTATGTCGGAAAACTACGAACATATCGCGGAGATTTATAAACTTTTTTCACACCCTATCCGTCTGGCCGTCATGAATCTGTTGAAAGGGGGAGAGATGTC
>CAZADL010000038.1:0-6048 GCA_964483915.1 uncultured Candidatus Saccharibacteria bacterium
ACGCGCGCGTCCTCAAATGGCTTGCGGCAACCTTGCTCGTTTATCCGGTCGTCGTGCTCCTCGCGCACGAACCCTGGCACGAGATCTTGATCGCGACTTTCCTGCCGCACATAAGTTTTAGTTTTGCATTCCTGTTTATTCTTGTCGGCGTCGCGGGGACGACCATATCGCCCTATCTGTTCTTTTGGCAGGCGTCGGAAGAGGTCGAGGAGGAGATCGGGAGCGGCATTGATAAAGAAACCGGCATTTCAAAAAAATTCATCTGGAACATGCGCGTCGATAACGCGATCGGCATGTTCATTTCCGAGTTCGTCACGTGGTGCATTATCATTGCGACGGCGACCGTGCTGCATGCGAACGGCGTTACAAATATTACAACGGCATCCGATGCCGCGAAGGCGCTCGCGCCGCTCGTGCATACGTTCCCGAATGCCGGATTCCTCGCAGAGCTTATTTTTGCCATCGGTATCGTGGGGCTCGGCCTCCTCGCGGTTCCCGTGCTCGCCGGTTCCGCGGCATACGCGCTCTCGGAGGCAGTGAACTGGCACGAAGGGCTCTATCGCAAATTCCGCGAAGCGCACGGATTCTACGGCGTGATCACGGTCGCGACCCTCATCGGGCTTTTGATCAACTTTGTCGGCATTGATCCGATCAAGGCACTCATTGTGACCGCAGTCCTGAACGGCATCGTCGCGGTTCCCCTGATAGCGATTATCGCCGTGGTCTCGTCGAGCAAAAAGATCATGGGCGAACACCGCAGCGGTTGGCTTTCAAAAATCTTTCTCTGGCTGACCTTTGTTCTTATGCTCGGGGCGGCCATCGGCATGTTCATAACGTTCCGATAATATTTACATTTTGTCATCGTCCGTGCTTGACGAAGGGATAGAAAGCACGGGTCCTCCGCCTGCGCGGAGGACGACGGAGAGATTATCTATATTCCCGAGTTCTTTTTATGAAAGACCATAAAAAGGATGACGAGCGCGAAGGCGGTAAGACACATCATGGGGATCGTCACGTAGCCATATTCCATAAAATAGACGAATTCGCAGCTTATGCCGGTTGCTGAGCAGGGGATGAGCGAACCGCCGCCGAGCTGCAGCCACGAATGGTAGGCGCTCACGACGGCACCGGCCCCCGAAAGGGTGAGTGCGCAGTTTCTCACGAAATTACCATACTGCCGCACATGCTCTTCTTTTCTGGCAAGCATGGCGACGATGAATATCACCGCGTCGGTGTAGAGGAATCCGCGTTCGATCCAGCACAGCGCGCACGGCCGGAAGTGCGCGAATTCGGAATAGAACAAACTGCTCACGACACCGCCAATTGCCACAATGAACGAGAAGAAGACGGCATACGCGCCAAAGAATGCACTCACGCGTTTGCCCCATCCATGATCTCTGATCGGCGTTGTAAGAAGTACAAAAAGAAAAACGGCAAGAATATCCGCGGCGACCGTGAGGAAAGAAAGAATATTGGTGATGTTTTGAACAAGAGGAGTCATGAAGATAAGCGATTAGTTATTAGCGATTGGCGATTAGGCGTTAAAGATTGGCAATGAGGTTTTTGCTCATCGCTCGTCCCTAATCGCTAGTCGCTAGTTTGTGCTGGTCGGCAGTGCACAGCCGGTTTTCGCGGCAAGTTCTTGGAGTGTTTGGAGGCCCACTGCGCGGGAACCATCCGGCAGTTGCCACGTCGGATACTCTTTTATGTTCTCATCAATGCAAATCTGGGTTTGTCCCAAAGCATCCGGCAGGGAACACTCGACATAAGGAAGATATTGCGCCGAATCTCCGAATTCGTTTTTCTGGTCATGACAATGCGGACACCAAAACGCGCCATAGAACGTTGTTGAAGTATTGGCGATACACTTTGCGAAAACATCATATTTTCCGTTCGGTGGCGGCATGCTTTTAATATGGAGAAAAACGCCGAGGGCAAGAGCGACAGTGACCAAAATCCAGATCGCGATCCGCATTCTTTTTACATTTCTTTCGTGGGTAATCTGCCTTTTGGCCCGTTCGTTCATGGGGATAAGTATAGCATAAACGGGCATGCTATAATAATTCAGATATGACTCTCCTTATCAAAAACGTCCAAATTCTCGGCGGCGTACGGGACTTTCCCGAGCCAATGGACGTGTTTGTCGCAGGCGAAAAAATATCAGCAATCGGCCATTTTCCCAATAAGAAAGCGGCGAAGGTTTTGGACGGCCAGGGAGCATACCTTTCGCCCGGATTCATTGACGTGAACACCGCTTCCGACCATTACCTCACGCTCTTTGATTATCCAAGCCAGGATGATTTTTTAAAACAAGGCGTGACCACCATTTTCGGCGGCATGTGCGGATCGTCTCTCGCGCCGCTTCTCTACGGGTCTCTTGAATCAATGCGGAAATGGGGGGGTGCGGAGGAAAAAGTGAACGTCAATTGGCATACCATGGCGGAGCTCCTCGCTGTTTTTGATAAGCGGCCGCTTGGCGTGAATTTCGGGACGCTCGTTGGCCATTCGACCGTCCGCCGCGCGCTCATGGGAGATGAATTGCGCGACCTCACGAAGAACGAACTCAATGTTTTCACGGAAACTGTTCGTCGAGCATTGAAGGAAGGAGCGTTCGGACTCTCCACGGGGCTTGGCTACGTGCATGGGCGGAGCGCGACATTCACAGAACTGAAAATGCTCGCCGGCGCGGTCAAGGAATTCGGCGGAGTCTATGCTACGCACGTGCGAGATCTCGGCGCTCAAGTCCAGAAATCTATTGATGAAACGATCGCTCTTACAGAAAGTGCCGGCGTCACGACGCTCGTGAACCATTTTGTTCCCATTGTGCAATCTCGAGCGGAATATGCCGCGGCGCTCGAACGGATAGAGACGCTGCCGCCCTCGGAAGATTTTCGTTTTGACATTTATCCTTTTGATGCCATGCTCGTGCCGATCTACACGTTCCTGCCGGTCTGGGCGCAGAACGGCGGCACGGCCAAAATGCTTGCGAATGTTCGCGATCCGTGGCTTGCAAAACGCATTGCGAAGGGTATGGATCGGATTCACGCCGATCGTGCGGTGATAGCCCAAGCGCCGGGAAATGATTTTCTCGTCGGGAAATCGCTTAGGGAAGCAGGGGATATCTATGGCATCAAGGAGGCGCGCGAAACCATGCTGCGCCTCATGATAGAGACCCGCCTGCGCGGCATCATACTGGCCAAAGTTTTGGATAGCGACCTCACGCGGCAGGCCCTCGCAAGCCGGCATAGTTTTATAGCGTCGAGTGCCCCAAGCTTCGGCGTGATGAAGGGGCACACCCAGCTCAAAACAGAGCGCACCACCTCCACCTTCGCCGCATTCCTCTCACTCGCCGAACACGGCCTCCTGCCGCTCCAGGACGCTATCCGGAAGATTACCCGGGAGCCGGCGCGTACTTTTAATCTTGCCCTGCGCGGCGAGATCGGAGAAGGGAATTTCGCGGATCTCGCCTGTTTTAAGAATGGTGAATTCAAGTTCACGGTCGTGAACGGCAAGGTGGCGGTGAAAGAAGGGGAATTCCAGAATATATATGCCGGCAAAGCGCTTCGCCATGTGCCGCGAAGATAAATTGGAACGCGAAGAATGAAGAAAGGAGAAAAAGAAGATAATAAATAAAAAAACATGCCTACGAAGTCCGCCGGCCAACCGGATTATTTTTTTCTTGCAATCCTTTTTGCGCTCGTGGTGTTCGGCCTTGCCATGCTCGCTTCGGCGTCGTCCGCCCTCGGGCAAGCGCAGTTCGGCAACAGTTATTTCTATTTGACGCACCAGATGCTCTATGGGCTCGTGCCGGGCATTATCGGCTTTTTACTTGGCTATTTCGTTTCCTATGAACATTGGAAAAAAGTAGCTCTGCCGCTCTTGCTCCTCGGCATCGCCTGCCTCGCGCTTGTCTTCACGCATTTCGGTTTAATGATCAACGGCACCAATCGCTGGTTGCGGTTCGGCCCGTTTCAATTTCAGCCGGCGGAGATCATGAAGCTCATCTATATTCTCTATGTCGCGGCGTGGCTCAGCAACACGCGGCTGAAGCGCGAGCATGACGTAAGAAACGGCCTCATTCCGTTTATTATCGTCTCGGGGATTATTGCGGGGCTTTTGATCCTTCAGCCGGCGACGAGCACGGTCGCCATCCTGCTCGGATCGGGCCTGGTCGTTTATTTTATGAGCGGGGCGCCCAAACGGTATCTGGTCGGCATCGTTCTCCTTGCGGCGTTTGTTGTCGCGGCCGTGATCTATCTGACACCGTACCGCCGCGCACGCATTCTCGGCTTTTTGAACCAGAGCGCGGATGTGCAGGGCCAAAATTATCAAGTGAATCAAGCCCTGATCGCCATCGGTTCCGGCGGCATCTGGGGCGTGGGATACGGCAAGTCGGCGACGAAGGCAAATCTGCCGATGGCAATCGATGATTCTATTTTTGCCGTGATCGGCGAAGAACTTGGTTTCATTGGGACCGCGACGCTCATCGTGCTCTTCGGCCTGTTCGCCCTGCGGCTTTTCTCAGATGCGCGCCGCGTGGGAAGCCGATTCGGCGGGCTCCTGCTTGTCGGGATAGGCACCGTGATTTCGGCCCAGGCATTCGTAAATATCGCCTCCACCGCCGGCGTCATCCCGCTGACCGGCGTGCCATTGCCCTTCGTAAGCTATGGCGGTACGGCGCTCGCGGCGTTTCTCACGATGAGCGGCATTGCGGCAAACATAACAAAGCAATGATACCAATATACTAATTTTTACGAATGATACTAATGAATATGAATGCTTTCAAATATTTTCTTATTCGCATTATTTGTATCATTCGCATGCATTCGTATATTGGTATAACATTATTTTATGGCTGACCAGACGTTCCGGGTGGTTCTCACGGGCGGCGGGACCGGGGGACATATGTATCCTTTGTTTGCCGTTGCCGAGGCCCTGCGTGAGCGGGCAGAGAAGTTGCAGTTTGCGCTCGATCTTACCTATCTCGGGCCACGCGGCGATTATGTGGCGCTTTTTAAAAATGCCGGTATCGCCGTAAGCTATGTTGTGGCCGGAAAAATACGCCGTTATCTGGCATTGCAGAACATTCTTGACATTCCGAAGTTTTTTATCGGTTTTTTTCAAGCGCTTGCGAAGCTGTATGCCATCATGCCGGATGTCATATTTTCCAAGGGTGGTACCGGCGCGTTTCCGGTAGTGCTCGCGGGATGGTTCTATCGGATACCGGTGGTTATCCACGATTCCGATGCGAAGCCGGGCCTGACAAATATAGCCTCGTCATTCTTCGCCAAACGGGTTTTTGTGAGCTTTGATGCCGCGGCAAAATATTTTGACCCGAATATGACCAGTCGGACCGGAGTGCCCGTACGGCGGGCGCTTTTCGCGAATCCAACGACCAAAAAACTGGCAAAGGAAACACTCGGCTTTGATCCAGAAAAACCGCTTCTCCTCGTGCTCGGCGGCTCGCAGGGTGCGGAGCGCATCAACAATTTTATGCTTGTGAACCTCGCGATTATCATGAAGGAAACACAAGTGCTCCATCAGGTCGGCCCCATGAACTTCGCCGAGGTAAAACGCCTTTCTGACGCCGCGCTCCTTGAAGCGCCCTTCGCGAACCGGTACGAAGCGGTTGCCTATCTGGACGACAAGAATATGTCACTCGCACTCACAGCGGCGGATCTCGCGGTGTCGCGCGCGGGAAGCACCGCACTTTTTGAAATCGGCGCGTTCGGCGTTCCTGCCATGCTTATCCCGCTGGAGAGCGGATCCAACGGCCATCAGCGGATGAACGCCTATGATTTCGTGAAAGAGGGCGCCGGTGTTGTGATCGAAGAGTCCAACCTGCTCATCGGCATTTTTCTCGCCGAGCTCAAGAAAATCCTCTCGGATGCGGAACTGCGGCAAAAGATGAGCGACGTTTCAAAACAATTCTTCGTCCCGAACGCCGCCGACGAAATCGTCGACGGTATCATGGAAGCCGCGGCATAGTGACCAGAACCTATCTCAAAACTACACCGTCCGCGATCGTGGCCAATTGCCGCAAGGCCG
>CAZADL010000039.1:0-1975 GCA_964483915.1 uncultured Candidatus Saccharibacteria bacterium
GCGAATCAGCCGTTTCGTTCAAAAAAGGTTCGCGCAAAGTGTAAAATATCACCGCAAACGCAAAAAAGGAACGGTCGGTTTTGTGCCGTTCCCTTATTCACCCCATCATGCGACCACCCTCGGAAGAGTCCATTTAAATTTCTTCTTCGGGATTTTCAGCGAAATACATTCGAACTTTTTTCAACAAATACCGCAAATGCGGAAAATGATATATGGCCAGGAAGCCATATATCAGGTTCGCTCGTAGGAAATATAGAAATCAGAATTTCTTTATTCCCTCCTCGCTGCATGATATAATTCCTGAAAGGCCGATGTTCTTAATTGGCTCATCATAAAAAACATGGTACGAGGAAACTTTATTGGCGCGGCGATTGTTGCAATAATCTACACGGTCTATATCTTGGTAAAACCCCTTGCGACACGACCACAAGAAGCAATAGTATTGGTCATTCTTAATGCGTTAACTATCGTATTGCTGGCCTTTGCATTCAAAAGATAAAAAAGCGAAAAAGGCTCTACGTTCGGATGGAACACGTATCCAGCTCCGAAGATATGCACTCGTATATTTCTGTTTCGTGTTATACTTTTGTTATAAAGGCCAATTTATCGATGAGCGTTTGAAGTTTCTGCGCTGTTCCCGCAGCGTTGGTTTGCACCGTAAGTGGCGGAGGAATCGTGCTTTGCGCGCTCCGAACCGTAAGCATGACGGTGTCCGAAGCGGAATCTCCTGTTTGTGAATTTCTCCCGTAGTAAACGATAGTATAGGTATGACCTCCTTGACACGGCTCGGCACTAACGCCGAGCGAGGTGCTTGTGGTATTTGCCACCCACGGATTCCTTCCCGGATAAATACTGTTCGGGCAAGTATCCGGAGAATCAATCGTATAATAAGATCCGATTTGATCGAATCCTGCGCATTCTAAATGTAATTCAGATTGTCACCGATGTTGGCGGTCAGTGTGTGGACACCGTTTACGGTCAAGGTAATTTCTTCCGAAGAAGAACTTACTGTCTGGGCGGAAGGAGGGTTACTTAGGTTGGTAAAGTTGTTAGAGGTCGCTGTGGTTGACGGTTGGGTTTGATTGCCGTATCCGTACAGCGCATTCAGTTTCGCCCGCGTAGAACCTCTCGTGGTCTGGCGTGCCGCAGCCCCAAGGAAGCGGAACGTACGCATATCTTGTATATCGTGGCTTCAATGAAATTGGGCAAACGAACTCAATCTTATATATAGATAGCGGCCTTAGCCCAGGCGTATATTACTATGCTGTAAGAGCACAGGATTCGAGTACTGGAAGTATAGGACCAGCTTCAACTCAGGTTTCTGTAACGGTGAACGCGCCGCCCGTCACGCAGGTCACCCCCTACTTCACCCAGAACGGCCAGCAGACCACCTCGCTCGTCTGCGGCGCGCAAGAGACATTTAATGTTCCGGGATATAGTCAGGTTTGGATTAATCAGACCAAAACCAAGCCCGACGGCACTGTTTCTAATTGGAGCGGAACACTTTCCATCCCGAACGTTTATACGCCGATTTGTAACCAGGACGAAGGTACCTACAAAAATGACGTTTATACCGTACAGAACGGTGCCCAGGGTTCTTTCCTTGGTTCCGTGACGGCAACGATCGGTTCAGGTCAATCATCAATGAATTCTGGCACTGCAATCGCTTCTGTTCAGAACGGCATTATTCTTCAACAGGCGAACATTCTTGATACGCTAAAGGCCTTACTCCAAAGCATCAGCGCATTTCTTACCGGAAAATAGGCGGACAACTCCCGATTCATTTTGGAAAAATTGCTATGCGCCCGATCCGGGCGGCGGCGTGTTATGATGTTCTTTAAGAACATGTATGATCGCGATAAAACCTACATTTACGGCAAGCACGCGCTTCACGAAGCGCTCGTGAACGCGCCGCACGTGGTGAAGAAAGTGTTCTTTTCGCCGGAAATGGATGACCGCGAGCTACGTGAGCTCG
>CAZADL010000039.1:2075-5904 GCA_964483915.1 uncultured Candidatus Saccharibacteria bacterium
GCGATGGAAGGGCCCAAAACGGTTTCGGAGGAAATTTACGACACACCAGCGGTTTTTGTCGTCGGCAATGAAGGCAAGGGAATCCGACAGAAAACATTCGAGCATTGCGACGTGACGCTCCGCATCCCGATGCACCCGCACTGCGAATCGCTTAACGCCTCCGTTTCTGCCGCCGTCGCGCTCTACGCGTGGAGCGCAAAACATCCGGAAGCGTTGAAGTAAAAAGAATAGTTTTATGTCATTCCGGCGAAGGCCGGAATCCAGGACAAGGTTTAAGGATTTTTTAATCTACCGGAGGATATGATAGCCCGGCCAACGAATATGGGCCGCTGGTGAAACGGCATCACATCCTTTTTGCCAATCGGAAATTCGGAGTTCAACTCTCCGGCGGTCCACGTTGGCAAAAACTGGTGCTTGACAGCATCGTGGAGCGGACTAAAATAGATAATACGATTGGCAAGAAGGACAGAGTAATGCTAAGAATAAAGGGTTGACTCTGAATTCAAGGACCGTCCGCAAGGGCGGTTTTTGAGTTATAATGATGAAACATCTCAACATGGAAAACAAAAATCTCATTACAAAATCGTGGCCGGATTACGAGGTTCTCGATTCCGGAAGCAACCGGAAACTTGAACGTTGGGGCGTTCATGTGCTCATCCGTCCGGAAACGCAGGCGATCTGGGAACCGCGAAATCCGGAGCTCTGGACCAGTGCAAAAGCGGAGTTCAAATTTATTGGAGCAAAAGGGGTCTGGCAAAATGACGGCGTGCCTGAATCATGGGAACTCGCGTGGCATGATCTGCGGTTTCTCGCGCGACTCGGTTCGTTCAAGCACCTCGGCATTTTTCCGGAACAGGCGGCGAATTGGGAGTGGACAGAGCAATGCGTTAAAAATTTAAAAAAGCCGAAAGTGCTCAACCTTTTCGGTTACACCGGCATCGCGAGCATCGCCGCGGCAAAAGCGGGCGCCGAAGTGACGCAGGTTGATGCCTCGAAGCAAAGCAATGCGTGGGCGAAAGAGAATGCCCAACTTTCGGGGCTCGCCACGGGCGACATCCGGTTTCTTGAAGACGATGCGTTAAAATTTGTTTTGCGCGAGGTCCGCCGCGGCGCGGAATATGACGGCATCATTCTTGATCCGCCGGCGTTCGGCCGCGGACCTTCAAATGAAATTTGGAGAATCGAGGAGCACTTGCCAAAATTGCTCAAGGAGATCAAAAAGATCTTTTCAAAAAAACCGGGCGCATTCTTCCTTTTGAATGGTTATGCTGCCGGATATTCCGCAACGTCATTCTCACAGGCGGTCGAGGATGTTTTTCCGGGAGCAAAGGGTGAATTCGGCGAACTCCAAATTGCCGAAACTGATTCCGGCCGCGTGATTCCGTCGGGAATATATGTAAGGTTTATGAAGTAGTTCCGCCGAGAAAGAACCTTCAGCTTATAGACTCATTCTACCGAATGAGCCTATAAGATTTTGTTTCGCCGGAGCGACCGCAAAGAGTATAATATCTCCATGCCTGCGCAGGAATTACTTTTTAGCGAAGAAGAAAAATCAGAGAAGCCGCTTTCGGTTTTGGATTTTATTGCGCTTTTGAACGAGACGTTGCGCGACATAGAGGTTTCGGTCGTGGGCGAAGTAAGCAAGGCAAGTTTCCCGCCGTCCGGACATGTATATTTCGACCTGAAAGACGAATCGGGCGACGGCGTTTTGCGCTGTGTGGTTTGGAAAACGGTTTACGAGAATCTCGGCATCGCGCTTGAAGCGGGAATGCGGCTCGTCGTTTTGGGAAGCGCGAACATTTATGCGCCGCGGGGCGAGCTCAGTTTCAAAGTCCGGGCAATGGAACTCACGGGCGAAGGCGTGCTTAAGAAGCGATACGAAGAGCTGAAGAAAAAACTCGCCACGGAAGGAATTTTCACCGAAGAACGGAAACGCGTCGTTCCGGAGTATCCGGAGCGGATCGGTATTGTAACGTCGCGGAACGGCGCGGTGATCCATGACATTCTGAACAACCTCGGGAGATTTGGATTTAAAGTTTCGCTCGTCGATGCGCGCGTCGAAGGTCCGGAGGCGGTGGAAAGTTTACTCCGTGCGATCAAAATATTGAAGCAGGTGCCGCTCGATGTCTTGATCGTCGCCCGCGGCGGGGGATCGATGGAGGCGCTCCAGGCGTTCGACAACGAAAAATTAGTCCGCGCCCTCGTTGATTTTCCCGTTCCCGTGATCGCCGCGATCGGTCATCATCAAGATGTTCCCTTGGCTGCGCTCGCGGCCGACGTCCACGTTTCAACGCCGACCGCCGCCGCGAACTTGCTCAATCGCTCATGGACCGAAGCGTCGTTTCGTCTTGCCAGGGATACGGAGCGTGCGCTCACGGCTTATCGGGACATTTTGGAAGGGGCCGAGCGGTCGCTTGATTTTTCATACTATGCCGAGCGGATCCGATCGATGCGGTCGGCGGTCCTTGAGCGGATTGCGTATGCCGCGAAGCGGACCGAAGCTGCGTTTGATGATCTCATTCGTTTCGCCCGCATGCGGCTCGAAACCATGGGCCGCGTGATCTCCGCAAACGACCCGGCGCGGAACTTACGGCTCGGCTACGCGATCGTGCGCCAGCATGGTAAGATAGTGAAGCGCGCGGCCGTTGTCCTGCCGGAAAGCGAGTTCAGCGTGCAATTTGCCGACGGCAGCGTGGTGGCAAAGGCGATAAAAAAAGTAACGGAAACCCAACATGAAGAAGGCGTCGTATAATAAAAAAGATGGTCAGGAGGTAAACCTCGGCGAAAATCTGAAACAGCTCGCCGCAATCGCAGAGTGGCTCGAGGCGCAGGAACGAAGCGAGGAACCGGACTTCGACAAGGGCCTCGAGAAGGTTCGTGAAGCAGCCGCGCTTGTCACGGCCAGCCGCGCGCGCCTCACGGAAGTTGAAAATGAATTCCGCGAGATAACTAAAAGCATGGAAGCAAAAGATACTGAATAACTTTTCTTAAAGGTCGTAAATTAAATTTTCATAAAACCATGGAAGATCAAATGAAGGGGCAGATGGGGATGCAGCATCCCGAAGGTTGCAAATGCCCGATGTGCCAAGGAAAGATGTGCGGTATGTGCGGCGGCTGCTATGGCCATAGCTGCTGGCATCACGTGATCCGATGGATACTCGGTATCGCGATCATTGTAATCGTATTTTCCTTCGGCATCATGATTGGCGAACTCAAGGCGTCATTTACGGAAGGTTTTGGGTACCCGATGATGCGCGTATCGTCCTACGGCGGCGGCTACGGCGCCGCATATCCGATGATGCAGAACGGTTACAACGGTTATGGCTATGGCATGATGGGAGGTTGGCAGCAGACCGCTCCGGCGGCGCAGACAGCGCCTTCGAAATAGCAAGTAGTGACACGACAGTGATGCGCAACGCCAGCAATCGCCGGGTGTTTTGCGATTTGACAAAGCGCAACCCATCTCTATAATGGTACCCGTGATCAAATGACCGCCCTTTTACAATTGAATTAGAGAGTTTTTTAGTTGTCCCAAGTTTATTTATTTTTTGCGGCATTTTCTCATAATGCCGCGGGTTCATTCAAAAACCCTCAACAGTTCTGATGCGTCCCTGGGGGCTCGTCGGCGCTGCTGAGGGTTTGAATGTAACAATTCAAATTCTTTTATATGAGGATTTGATCCTGGTCCAGGATGAACGCTGGCGGTGTGGATAAGGCATGCAAGTCGAGCGCTTCATTTTTTGAAATTGTTTGAGATTACATCAAGAGCAATGGATGTTAATGAGGAGCGGCGAACGAGTTAGTAACACCCTGGTACGTACCTCGAAGT
>CAZADL010000040.1:0-5820 GCA_964483915.1 uncultured Candidatus Saccharibacteria bacterium
TCCACAGATCCGAACCTGGGCAATAACACGGCCTCGAGCACGATCACGGTGGCGAATCCAGGCGGCGGAGGTGGTGGCGGCGGTGGTGGAGGTGGTGGTGAAACGATCAGCGGCGGTGGCGGTTCGGCTTATGAAATCGCTATCGATGGCGGCGCCCCAACAACCGCGACCACAAGTGCGACGCTCTCGCTCTATGGCACGGGCGCGTACTCCATGGAGATCTCGAACAGTTCTGACTTTTCAAGTTCAACATGGCAACCTTACGCGACCGTACTGTCCTGGATTTTGACTTCCGGCAGCGGCGAGAAAACCGTCTACGCGAAATATCGCGACATCCAAAATGTAGATCTCGCAACCGTGCACGCATCAATAAACCTTGTCCAAGGACAGGTTCTTGGTGCATCAACGAGTTGTGGCATCTATCTGAACGATTACATCAAGCTAGGTGCGAACAATAACCCGCTTGAAGTGATGAAGCTCCAAGTGTTTCTCAACAGCAACTTGGGCATCAACCTTCCGGTGACGGGCTATTATGGCCCTCTGACCTACAAGGCAGTGGAAGATTTCCAGGTGAAATACAATGGCAGTGTTTTATCCCCGTGGGTTCCGTATGGCCTCACGAGCGGCACAACGCCCACCGGCTATGTCTATAAGACGACACAGCGATGGATCAACTTGATCATGTGCCCATCCCTAGACCTTCCTATGCCGATTCTTCCTTGACAGTGGTCATCGCGAATTGCGACAAACCGGCCTCGTAAGAGGCCGGTTTGCGTTCTGCCAAGTTTATAAATGATATACGAATATCGAGGTCCCGATTCTGAAGTCGGGCGGCGGGACATCGCCCATGCTTGATGTGGGTGGTCGGATCGCCGTGAGCCACGAATAAGAATCACTTGCATTTCTGGTTTGTCCGTCGGCCAAGGGTTGGGTCGCGCCTTCGAGCGTATTTACCGAAACCGCGAGCCAATGAATATTTTCCATCGAGGGGTTGCCTTTCGATGATGACCAATCAACTTCTTTTGTCCCAAGTTCATATTTCGGATTGCCGCCGCCGAAATAGTCCACGGCGATTTTATCAACCTCGGGATGCGCGTCCACCCACGCCTGGAGCCGCAGGAGATCCTGCCCCCAGTCATAATTGGAATCCGTCACATAGTGATAGCCGTTCCAAACGCCGCCGCCGAGTTCATTGAAATACGAGAGGAAATAAGGAGCCGCGAAAAGTGTTTCTAAGAAAAGCCAAAGCAAGAGAAGCACAAGCAGGCCGTACTTTACGAATGCCGCAGCGATCGATTTGGCCATGGTAGAGGCGATCTCAAATACTGAGGCGGTGTGAGAAAGATCAAATTGCATAACCCATTTTTTCCAAACGCCCGCCGAGAGAATATAAATAAAGGGAAGCGTCGGAATGATATGCCGGATGCCGATGTTCAAGGTGCTTCGCATGCTGTATCCCCAATAGAGAACGATGAACGAGCCCATCGTGAACTCGGCAAAATTCACGCTTATATAATCGGAGACGTTACGGAAAATTCGCCAATGTGATGCACGTGCTTTTTTCCACATCCACCAGAGTGCGAGCACGAGCGCGAAGATTACCATAAAGAGCGTGGGGAGCGGTTCTTTAAGGAGATAGAGCAGCGGGAAATAAAGCCAACCACCAGAGCCCACGACGTGGCCTAAGAAATAGATCGTATTCCCGCCGACGGCACGCTGGAAAACCATGAGAACGCCGAGCATATATTCCGCGAACGGACGGAAGAGCGGACTTTTTGCCATCCAAATGTTGAGATCAGCGAGGCATCGCATGCCATGGCACATCTCATGAGCGGGCGTCGGGCCCGATGCGAACGAGGCGAGAATTGTCGTTGTATCAGAAACCTGTTTCGCAACGGGATAGCTTGCGGTGAACAGGAAGTAGAGCGGATAGACGATACCAAGATAGCCGATAAGGAAAATAAGAATGAGATTTTTCAAATATCGCCACCCGGCTCGGAACATTTCCCTCCGTGATTTAAGGAACAGGTCGCGGATCCAGAGGACGACCAAAACAAACACAAAGAGCGGTACGAGAAGCGGTGTGGAAAATTTGGTCACTTGAGCGATGCCGAACGCGATTCCGGCAAACCACAGATTTTTAGTACCCGGCGATTCAACAAATCGTATGAAGAAATAGCTCGCGAGGAGAATGCCGAACGCGGCGCCGACATCGGTCGTCACATAGTGTCCGTGGGCGAGGATCGTGGGGGACAGCCCGAAAAGGAACGCCGGCAGGAGTGACCACCACGGGCCCATGAGCCGCCGCGCGAGGAAATAAACCAGGATGAGCGTAAGAATGGTGAGAAGCATCGGCATGATACGCGCGGTTTGGATGATCGCGTTCGCGTCGTTGCCGGACTGGTAGAGGAATTGCGTTCCCTCGTCCCACTGGCCGTTGAGTTCGGTTTGCCACGCCGAGGTGGCGTTCGTCGGAAAGGCAGGGTTCAGGAAAAGCACCGGGAGCATCGCGAGAGCTTTCACGAGCGGCGGATGTTCAGGATTTAATCGGTAGTCAAGGTTGTGCACGTAACCGTAACCCGCAGGAATATGCGCCAGTTCATCGTCGATCGCGGAATCCGTGCGCGACGCGGAGAACATAAGGCCGAAAGAGACAAAACAGATGAATGCGAGCGCGAGCCCCGCGAACCGAGGCGAAAGTTTTCGGAAAATATCCATACGTACATGATACCATTTTCAATGATGTCGACATTTGATAGAATATGGGGGTGGCATCAAAGAACTTCAAACGGCAAGCATGGGTTGGAACCGGCACCATCATTTTGAGCATGATTGTTTTTGGCGTTGCCTTTTACGTCCTCGTGGGCAATATCCAAAAACAAGCCGATGCTATCAGTGCCGATCGGATTGCCGTTGCGAATCAAAGCGAACTCATTAACTCCTACAGTAACCTGAAAGAGAATATTGCGGCTTCCGTCATCTATCAAAACGCTATGGACAAAATTCTATCAATCCAGGACAACCTCATCGCGTTCCCCTCGCAGGTCGGAGGCGTCGCGCGCAACGACGGCGTGGATGCGTCATTCTCATTCCAGGGGGATCCGGTGCCTGCCGGGCAAACGACAGCCGGCTATGTCAATTTCAAATTGAATGTGACGGGATCCTTGAGCAGCATCACGGTGTTTCTGAGAGATCTCGAAGCGTCTGCCCCGATTCTGCTTACGAAAATAGATAGTTTTGATCTCACCGCGAGCGGACCAAATTATGCCGTTGCCGTCAGCGGGCGAGTATTTTTCAAATAACGAAACAAGCATTCCATCATGGAAATATTTTTAAGGAAACATACCGAAGGATTTTTAACAGGGGTTGCCGTTGCGCTCACGATCATCACTTTCTGGGGTTTCATCTGGGGCATTATTTATGTCTCACAGAATTTGGATAGCGTGTTTACCTCGAAGCCAGCCGGAATGCAGACGATCAGTTTCAATTTATCAGAAGCACAAAATTTAAATTTGAAAGGACTGGTGCCACACTAGGGTCCATCTCGAAAATCTTTCGATTATTCAGAATTTTGCGAGGAATCTATAAAATAATTTATAATTTTCAATTTAGCAATTTACAATTTTATGAAAGACATCGAAAATCTGGAAGTGTTGGTTTCTGAAGCCCGGCGGTTGGCCGGGCGGCTTTGACCTGGCGGGTAAACAAGCGCGGATCAGGGAACTTGAAACGGAGATGTCCCGGCCGGCTTTTTGGTCCGACCGCGCGCGCGCGGACGAGCTCATTCAGGAGCTCGGCGTTGTGAGCAATGTGGTGAATGAATTTGATACGCTCGAGAATTTGCTCGAATCGCTCAAAAAAAACACCGAGGATCAGAAGTTTTTTGAGGCAAAAAAAATATTCCGGATGCTCGAACTCCAAAAGCTTTTTAAAAGTCCGTACGACGCCGGTGCGGCAGTACTTTCGATATATCCGGGCGTCGGTGGCGAGGACGCGGAGGATTGGGCACAGATGCTCGGCGTTATGTATGAAAGCTATGCGAAGCGGCGCAGTTGGAAGATAACCGTGGTTGACGATAACATCCGTTCACGGACGATTGAGATCCGCGGCGACCATGCCTACGGCTATTTGAAAAAAGAATCCGGTGTGCATCGTTTGGTGCGCATATCGCCGTTCAACGCGAAACATTCACGCGAGACGTCATTCGCGCTCGTGGAAGTTGTTCCTGAATTGCCCCAGCTCGTGGAATCAAAAATGCAAATACCGGAGAGCGCTTTGAAATTCGATTTTTCCCGTGCCGGCGGTCCGGGTGGGCAGAATGTGAATAAAGTGGAGACGGCGGTGCGCGTGACGCACCTGCCGACGGGCATGATCGTCTCCGCTCGCACCGAGCGGTCGCAGATGCAGAATCGCGAGTACGCCGTGAAACTTTTGAAGGCGAAACTTTTTGCGCGGATGGAAAAGGAAAAAGTGGATGAACTGGGAAAGTTGCGCACGAACGTGAAGCCCGAATGGGGAAACCAGATCCGTTCGTACGTGCTGAATCCGTATCAGATGGTAAAGGACCACCGCACCGGGACCGAGACCGCAAAAGTGGACAACGTCCTTGCCGGGGACCTGGATATTTTCATCGAGAGCGAAGTGGAATCAGGGGATATATAGGGCCATGGAAAGAAATGTCCTTCGAAATTCCATCCGCTTGGCGAAAAGATACCTCGTTGCGGCATCCGATAACGCGCACGATATTTCGCATGCAAAAAGAGTTGCGGCAAACGCCGTTTTGATCGGCGGCCGGATCGGTTACGGAGATCGGCCTTTTTTGTCGTTATGCGCGTGGTGGCACGATGTGGGCCGCGGGACCAATGATGAGCATCACGAGGAAATAAATGCCCGGTTATTGAGAGACGATCTCGCGCGCCGTGGATGTTCCGCGATCGAGACGGGAAAGGCATATCAGGCCGTCCGGCATCATCGGTGGAGCATGCGGCCGCGCACGATCCCGGGCAGAATAATATACGATGCCGACAAACTGGATTTCATCTCGATCGACCGATGGCGAAAATGCCTTCATGCGGGGCAATGTGTGCATTTGAGAGAGATCGAAAAGCTGTTGCCGCGGCTCGGACGGATCTTTCATTTCGACGAATCGCGTGAGATCTATGAAAAGCGCCTGCCCGCTTTTATGAAATTCTATTCCGCCATCAAAGGGAATTTCGAAGGCCATGGACGGTCAGGTTTGAAAAATGGGCTTCGGGGAAATTCGCGCGTTTAAGGCCGGTTGTTTTTTCCGCGGATTTCCTAAAATAAGGGAAGGAGGCGGTTATGACGAGATGCAGCTGTCGAACGGAACAGGAGATTCGGCGCATCCTTTATGCGGTCCGCCGCGGTGTCGGACGTCCGATCCTCCTGTTTGTCTGTGTTGCCTGCGGTCTTACGCAGGCATCGAGCGTGCCGGTCGTCGTCATGGACGGAAACGTCTATTGCGAATCAGATGCTTTCAAAAGAGCGAAACTGGACGAATCGGCCCTCACCACCGATGAGTTCAGGCGTCGGCTTCGGCCATATGCCGGCGTATCCCAGCTTCGCCGTTACGATTCAATCCCTGCCCTTTGACCTGCCCTTGAGCGCCCATTTCGCAGTTTGGGTGGCCCGCCGGGACAGGTTTTTTTGTCATCTGTTCCGGCGCGAGAAAAGGGACGATGTGTCCCAAGTATTTTCTCATCCGTAGATTACACCGAAAAATGATCATACCATGGCTTTGAATAGTTTGTATTTTTCGACCTGCATCTTCTTCGCCGCCGCGAGGTGGGTCTCGGCCAG
>CAZADL010000041.1:0-5618 GCA_964483915.1 uncultured Candidatus Saccharibacteria bacterium
GTTCTAGTCTCTCGGTCTGAATAATGGGTGTATCTGTGATATCGACGATCCTTGCATCAAAGTGTTGGATTAGACCGTCTGCTTTTATGTCAAAAAAATGAGCGATAAAATAATCAACAATCTCAAGATATCTTACTGTCTCGCCCGTTGTTTTTAGATACTCTTTATATTTCATGATAAAAGTATAATATTTTTATCAACAGAAACAAGATTTTACCACTTTTCGACCATCAACATTTTTCCGGGGCGAAAGATCTGGTAGATTTTTTCGGTGATGAAGGGCATGAAGGGATGGAGCATTTTGAGCGACTCGAGAAGGAGTTGTTCGAGGATGGCATAACTCGCGGCTTTTTCTTCGTCGGTACCGTTTCTTAGTTTTTCCTTTTCTGCTTCGATGATGATGTCCGCGAGCTCGTGCCAAACGTAGTGGTAGAGTTTTTCTCCGGCAAGGTGGAAATCGAAGTTGTCTAGATGCGTTGAAACTTCCGTTTTGAGCGCAGAGATCGTTTCGAGATATTTCTTGTGAGCTTCAGAGGAAGCACGGACCCTCGCCTCCGCGAGGGCGACAGATGAGACGGCGGGTTTGTTCATTTCTATGAATCGTGCAATATTCCAGATCTTCGTGGAAAAGTTCCGATAGCCCTTCACGCGCTGTTCATCAAACTTCACATCGTTGCCCGGGGCGGCGCCGGCGATGAGCCCCATGCGCAAAGCATCCGCGCCATACGTATCGGCGAGGATCAGGGGATCAACGCCGTTGCCTTTTGATTTGCTGAATTTCTCTCCCTTAGAATCGCGCACAATACCGTGGATAAGAGCTGTTTTAAATGGAATGTCATCCAAAAGGACGCCGCTCATAAGGATCATTCGCGCGACCCAGAGAAAAAGAATCTCGTATCCTGGTGCCATGAGCGTGTTCGGGAAATAGTTTGCGAGGTCATTTTCCGAGCCGGGCTTGCCCTTGATTGCCGTATCCGCACATTGGGGCCAGCCGAGCGTCGAGAATGGCCAGAGCGCGGACGAGAACCAGGTGTCAAGCGTATCGGTGTCCTGAACCCAACCATCGTCTGTCGGTGATTCAATGCCGACATAAATTTCATCATTTTTATACCAGACCGGAATTTGATGTCCGAACCAAATTTGGCGTGAGATGCACCAGTCGCGGAGATTGTCAATCCAGTAAAAGTAAATCTTCTCAAAACGTTCCGGCGTAATGTGGACTTCGCCGCTCTCTACGGCGGACTTCATGATATCTCGTAACGTTTTCTCTCCGCCATTTTTCAATTTGAATTTTTTATGGACCGACACGAACCACTGCTTCATAATTTGCGGTTCAATGACGCCGCCGCCGCGGCTATTCGTCGCCACGCGATGCAGATATTTCTCGTCTATCTTTTCAAGAAGGCCCTTCGCTTTTAGTTTTTCGACCATCGCTGCGCGCGCTTTTTTGATCGGCATGCCCTGAAATTCTCCGGCAATCGGCAGAAGTTTGCCGTAAAGGTCAATGATCTGCTCCTTATCAAGCTTATG
This sequence comes from uncultured Candidatus Saccharibacteria bacterium, assembly GCA_964483915.1. Lineage (GTDB taxonomy): Bacteria > Patescibacteriota > Minisyncoccia > UBA6257 > 2-01-FULL-56-20 > CAJAQL01. The sequence goes on from CAZADL010000041.1 coordinate 1,531, forward strand.
CCGTTCGGCAATGTCGAAGTCCGTTACGTCGTGCCACGGCGTGATCGTCATGACGCCCGTCCCGAAGTCCATATCAATGACTTTGTCTTTCACGACAGTCGCCGTCACCGGCCCGTTGATCCATTCGATGTCTAACTTTTCACCATCTTTATATTTCGCGTAACGTTTATCATCCGGATGCATCACAACATACTTATCGCCAAACTTCGTTTCCGGACGCGCCGTTGCGATCGTGAACGGCCCGTAGGTGAGGTAATAGAACGACGCTGTTTCTTCCACCCACTCCATCTCGTCATCAGAAACGGTGGTTTGCAGTTTTGGATCCCAATTCACGATGCGGTAACCCCGTTCAATGAGCCCGAGATCGTACATTTTTTTGAAGGTCGTGCGGACGCCGAGATTCCGGGCCTTGTCCAGGGTATATGCCTCGCGGCTCCAATCAAGCGATGCGCCAAGCCGCTTTATCTGGCGCACGATAGTATCGTGGCTCGCCCGTGCAAATTCGTTTACGCGCCGCAGGAATTCCTCGCGGCCGAGATCGTGGCGGTTTTTACCCTCTTTTTTTAAAATTTCTTTTTCTACCTTGGCTTGGGTCGCGATTGCCGCATGATCGGTGCCGGGCACCCAGAGCGTTCGCTTGCCTTGCATGCGGGCATAGCGGACGGCGATGTCCTGCAGGGTGTCTTCAAAAGCATGTCCAATATGGAGCGTGCCGGTCACGTTTGGCGGGGGGAGGACGATTGAGAATGGTCGAGCGTCCGCCCTCGTTACGCCTTGCTTCACGCAGACATCCGGGTTGAAAAGGCCGGAATCCTCCCAGAGCTTTTCTATGCGGGGCTCCACTTCCTGCGCGTCATATCGGGGTTCCATAATTCATCTATTATATGCGTTTTTGCTGGATTTTGCTACAATGTGGTTATGTCGCGGCGCGTGAAGCAGATGGTCTATGGCCTCTTCTATCTTGTGGTTCTCGGCGGTATCGTTGCCGGCCTTTATTTTTTATTCCTGAAACCGCCAGCATCTTGCTTCGATAATATTCAAAACGAAGGGGAACAGGGCGTGGACTGCGGTGGACCTTGCGCAAAAATCTGCATACCTTCCAGTATCCAGCCGATATCTACGCTCGGTGCAGTCCGCGTTTTCTCTCCACTTGCCGGCCATGCGACCGTGCTTGTTCAGCTGGAAAACGTCAACTCTGACTTCGCCGCGTCTTCTTTCGCCTATACCATAACGCTGTACGGGGCTGACGGATCAAGTACCGTAGCGACTGCGGGCGGAAACTCTTTTCTCTACGCCGATGAAACAAAATATCTCATGCTACCGAATGAGCCGATACCTGCGACATCGAGCCGTGCCGAGATAACTGTGGAAAATGTGCAATGGGTGCCGGCGGCACAGATGGGGCTGGTGCCGAAGCTCGCTTTCACGAATGTCACGAGCGTCGCTGGTACAGATGGCTATATTGTGGTGAGTGGAAACCTTACGAACCGCGATGTTGCGCTGTTTCATAATATTGTTGCCGTGGCGATTTTTAAGAATGCCGCCGGGACGCCGATCGGCGCTTCGGAGACGCAACTGGACGTTCTCTCGCCTGGCGCCACGCAGAATTTCTCCATAAGTTATCCGCTCTTGCCGAACGAGAACGTCTCAGCAACCGAGCTCAAGGCATACGCGAAACGAAACTGAAATCTAAGCGATTAGATATGAGCGACGAGCGATTAGTTATGTTTTAAACTTCTAACCGCTAAAACCTAATCGCCAATTGCTCAACACTAATCCCTCAAATTCCATGTTCTCCCTCTTCCTTCCGGTCGGTATTATCATGGCGGCGGGGCTTATCACGCTCTCCGCGCTCTCGCTCCACCTTTTTTTATTGCAGGTACTCTGGATCGTCCTTGGCGGCGCCATGGTAGTTTTTTTTCTGTTTTTTGATTGGCGGACCGTGTTCAATGTACGTTGGGCAATCGGAGCATTCTATGTTTTCACGTTGCTTTTGATGTTGTTTTTGCTGCTCAACGGCTCGACCATTCGGAACGTGAGAAACTGGATCGTTCTTGGGCCACTAAGCCTCCAGCCGGTTGAGCTTATGAAGGCCGCACTCATATTCCTCTACGCGATGTATTTTCAGCGTCGGCATCTCGCGGTCGCGCGCATCAGAAACATCGTAACGTCATTCATTTTCTTTATGATCCCCGCTGCCATTGCCGTACGTCTGCCCGACCTTGGTTCAGCGCTTATCTTTTTCGGCATCTGGTTCGGATTCCTCCTGCTCCTCGGTTTGCCGTGGCGACGAGTGCTCGTAACAGTCGCAATCATCGCACTCGCCGGCGTTTTTGTCTGGAATTTTGTATTGCACGATTATCACCGGGCGCGCGTCATAGGATTTCTCTACCCCCAAGAAAATTCGCTGAGCGTGAACTACAGCGTGACCCAGTCACGAATTGCGATCGGGTCGGCCGGTTTTTGGGGAAAAGGATATGGCCAGGGGACACAGGCAGAACTAGGGTTTCTCTCGGTGCCAACGGCGGACTTTATTTTCTCGGCGTTCATTGAAGAGTGGGGCACTTTCGGAGGCCTCGTTATTCTTATCGCCTTCTTTTTTCTTGTGTGGCGAATTCTCGCGATCGGGTCCAATGCCCGGGAAAATTTTGCAAAATGCATCTGTCTCGGCATTGCGATGATGCTGGGCATCCAATTTTTTCTGAATGCCGGCTCGGCCACGGGACTCCTGCCCGTGATCGGCGTCACATTTCCATTCTTCTCCTATGGAGGCACGAGCATGGTCGTTAACTGTTTTTTACTGGCGATTGTGAACGCCATCCGCCGGAAGGCGTGAAGTGATTTTGTCATCCTCCGCGAAGGCGGGGGATCAATGCTTTTAAAGATAATCAATTTGGAAGCACGGGTGGTCCGCCGGAGTTTATCCCGAGCGTGCCGAGGGACAGACCATGACAATCTAAAATCGAGTTATGTTAAAATAAAACCATGGTCAATCCCGAAGCAAAACTGAATCCGAAATTATTCGACGAGGACGCTGAACAGCGGCCAACACGCGATGGCTATGGGGAGGGATTAATCATGGCGGGAGAGGCAAATTCCAATGTGGTCGCTCTATGCGCGGACCTTACGGAATCCACGCGCACCCAAGCGTTCGCGGAGAAATTTCCTAAGCGTTTTTTCGAGCTGGGCGTTGCCGAACAGAACATGGCGACGATAGCCGCGGGGCTTGGCGTGAGCGGCAAGATACCGTTCATCGCTTCGTATGCGACGTTCTCGCCCGGGCGCAACTGGGAACAAATTCGGACAACGATCGCCTATAACAACTCGAACGTGAAGATCGCGGGACATCACGCGGGCATCTCGGTAGGACCCGACGGAGCGACACACCAAGCGACGGAAGATATCGCCATGATGCGCGCGATGCCGAATATGCGCGTTATCGTGCCATGCGACGCTATTGAAGCGCAGAAGGCAACCATTGCCGCAGCGCAGATTTGGGGTCCGGTCTATCTGCGATTCCAGCGCGAGAAAACGCCTGTAATGACGACCGCAACGACGCCATTCGTTCCGGGCAAAGCGGAAATATTCTGGAATTCTTCTGGTTTTCAAGGAGGTCCTTCGTTGCGCTCAGGACGACGATTAAAACCGGAGGTTTTAATCGTCGGTTGCGGAGCCCTTCTCTATAATGCCTTGCGCGCCGCGCGCGCATTGGAAAAGGAAAAGATCGGTTCCGTTGTTTTGAATTGCCACACCGTAAAACCGCTCGACGAAAAGAAGATTATTGAACTGGCAAAGAAGGCCGGCGCCGTGGTAACGGTGGAGGAACATCAAGTGAATGGAGGGCTCGGCGGAGCGGTTGCAGAGACGCTCGCGCGACATTATCCGGTTCCCGTAGAATTTGTCGGCATGCAGGATACGTTCGGAGAATCCGGCAGCCCTGATGCGCTCATCGAAAAATATGGCCTTGGCAAGGACAGTATTATGCGCGCGGTGAAAAAAGTTCTGCGGAGAAAATAGGAAGGAGGATCTAAGACTTGGTAAAAACTGTCATTCCGGAAGCCCGGCAGGGCTATCCGGAATCAAGGCGG
>CAZADL010000042.1:0-5199 GCA_964483915.1 uncultured Candidatus Saccharibacteria bacterium
TGAACACCGTCACCCCGCGCCGGCGGAAAAGTTACCTCTAGGTGTTAACTGTACACCGTTGCGAAAACTCAAAAAATTCAGTATGCTCACGACGACGGCCTCATCGTCTAACGGCTAGGACGGCGCCCTTTCACGGCGTAAATCGGGGTTCGATTCCCCGTGAGGCTACGTCGGTATCGCCACTCTCACCCGAAAATTCAGGCCGGGAAAATTTTTACAATGTTTTTTAATATGGTTGTTCGATTCTCGTACAGAAGGCCCTCCGGCGGCATGGCGCTAAATTTTTTTACGCTCGGAATTTCCAGCGTGAAAAATTATCGAAAATTATCGAGGCCCGGCCTTGATAATTTCTACTTCGGCGACGCCTACGAATGTTTTATCAAAACCGAGGATCGTCGTGTAATAGATGGGTAAAATCGGCGTAAAAACATCCTGGCTGATGCCGCCGAAGAAACTCAAAAGACCGACATAAAAAACATTCTTGCTTTTCGGCCGGGGCAAAGGTTCCATCGATATCCATCATATCATTTCACCAGTCCCGTCTGAAATTCATGGAGCGCGCGGTAAACGCCGTGCGGCATCTTCACGAGCTCTGCGTGACTTCCCTGCTCCACGATCCTGCCTTCCTTGAAGACGAGAATGGTATCGGCCTCCCGAACCGTCGAGAGACGGTGGGCAATGATGAATGTTGTTCTGCCTTCCATAAGTTTCCGAAGGGAATTTTTGATGAAATGCTCCGATTTCATATCAAGCGCGGATGTCGGCTCGTCGAGGATCAAGATATCGGGATTGCGCAGGAATGCGCGCGCGAGCGCGATCCGCTGTTTTTGGCCGACGGACAGCTTGATGCCGCGCCATCCGACGATCTGCCGGTATTTTTGGGGGGAACGCTTCTATGAATTCGTGCGTATGCGCTTCCTTCGCCGCCGCGATCATTTCCTTTCGTGATTTCCCCGGATTACCGTAGCGGATGTTGTTTTCCACTGTATCGTTGAAAAGCGCCGGTTCCTGCGGAACGATGCCGATACGTCCGCGATACGCCACAAGGTCCATGCGTCGGACATCCGTTCCGTCGGCAAAGATCCTGCCTTTCTGCGGAAAATAGAAACCCGACACAAGATCGATGATTGTCGTCTTGCCCACGCCCGACTCACCGACCAAAGCGATCTTTTCCCCGGGTTTTACGTGAAATGAAACGTTGTCGAGCACCGGCTTACTTTTGGGATACGCAAAGAAAACATGGTCGAACACAATATCGCCCATCAGCTTTTTAGGAGCGACCGCGTTCTTCGGAATATAAACCTCGGGAGACGACGCAAGCATGTTCTCCGCGCGGACGATTGCCACGAGACCATTCTGGATGGTCTGCCAATTCTGGCCGAGAATGACGAATGGGCCGAGGATCATCGCCGCATAGCCATTGAACGCGACGAGTCCGCCCGGCGTGATCGTCCCATCGCGGACAAAAAAGACCGACAACGCGAAGATGGCAAGCTGAGTGAGCGCGACGATCATCTTTTGAAAAAACGTAAGGCGCTGGAAAATAACGGTCATATTCACCCAGAGCCGGCTGGCGCGGTCGACAAAGTTCATCCGCAGTTTTTCCTTTTCCAGCTTTTCCGTGGTCGCCTGTTTCACTTCTTTCAGGTTGCCCATGGTATCGTAAGCGTCCCCGTAGGCACGGCTATAGGCGCGGTGCATTTTCTGCTGGAGGCCCGAGAGCGCCGGAACAGATTTCCATAAAATAATGGCATAAACAAAGATCGCGCCGACAAGAACAAGCATCAACTTCGCGTTGATGAAAAACGTGATGGCAAGCGCTATCACGATGCTCAAAAAATTCGGCAGAAGGGTTAAGAGCACGTTTCCTATGATATTATCGAGCCAATTGGAAGCGCGGCTAATGCGGTCGCTGACATCTCCCTGCTTCTGCGTCGTGTGAAATGTGAGCGGCATATCAAGCAGCTTACTGAAACCCCCGGCGATGAATTCGGCCTGCACGATCGTGCTCAACCGATCATTGTGATAACCCGTCCACCAGCTGACGGCATTGCTTATGAGCTGGAGCGCGACCCAAACGGCAATCAGCGCAAAAACGGCGCCGAGCGCAACGGCCGGATCTTTTGCAATCGCGACGATGGCATCAAATATCTTTCCGGCAATGAGCGGAACGAACGCCTGGGCGGCGGCGTTCAGCAATCCGAAAGAGACGAGAAGAATGAGTATCTTCTTGTGCGGTTGCAGATATTTTGCGATTGCTTTTGTCCCTTCAAAAAAGACCTGTCGCGTGAGGCCGGATTTTGGCATCGTCCTTATAGTATCACGCCGCCGCCGAGCATAACACCATTTTTATCGTAGAAAACCGCCGACTGGCCCGGCGCGATGAACTTCTGCGGCTTGTCGAAAACGAGCCTTGCTTTGTTGCGCGCACCAAGAGAAAGGATTGCCTTCGCAAGCGGCTGGCGGTAGCGGACGCGGGCAAAAACTGACAGTCCGCCGTTTCTACGGCGACTGTCATCCTCGCGAAGGCGAGGATCCGTGCTTTTCGAAATCCAATGTACCTCTCTCAATAAAATTTCTTTCTTATAGAGCTCCGGGTTCTCGTCGCCCTCAGCCACGATAACGGTATTCGTTGCGGCATCTTTCGCGGCGACGTAGAACGGCTTGCGCGCGACCGCTCCGGCCTTGGGAAATTTAAAATCCGCGTTGATATGCCGCTGTCCGATCGTATAGAATTCCGATCCAAAATGTTCGCCGACGGCCTCGCCCGAGGTCGTCACGAGCGCGCCGCGATGTTCGGCGATGTGGCGTTTCAAAAAATCAAAAACGTCGACCATGCCCAAGAAACAAATTCCCTGCGAATCTTTTTTATCGGCCGTCGGCAATTTCGCCCGCCGCGCGATCTCCCGCACCCTTGGTTTTACATAACCGCCGATCGGAAACAAACAATGTTTCAACTGTTTCCCGGTGAGCGTCCAAAGGAAATAGGACTGGTCCTTGTTGGAGTCACGGGCAATTTTCAGTTTTCCCCGCACGAGTTTGACGTAGTGCCCGGTGGCGACATAATCCGCGCCCATGGATAATGCTTTCTCAAAGAAAAGTCCGAACTTGATCTCTTTGTTGCACATCACGTCCGGGTTCGGCGTGATCCCCGCGCGGTAGCCGTCAACCATATATTTCACAACATGCTTTTTATATTCCTTTTCGAAATCCCAAACGTAAAACGGAATGCCGATATGTTCCGCCACGCGGCGCGCGTCAAGGGCATCGCGCTCCGCGCATCCGTCAAGATTGTAGCAGCGCATAAAAATGCCCACGACATCATAGCCCTGTTTTTTAAGGAGATATGCGGCGACGGAGCTGTCCACGCCGCCGGAGAGGCCCACAAAGACGGTTTTATCGATTTTCTTGATCCTCATACGGCCACATCATACTGCAATTATCGTTTTTGCCAAAGTTGGCGGATACGATCCGCTTTTTCTGGCGATTCCCCATAGATGACTTCCGTGTGGAAGTTGGGAATTCTTTTTATTCTCATTGTGTTGCCGACCTACCGACCCCCGAAACGCAAAAGAACTCGCAATCTGCTACCACAAAAAGTGATAACGGATTGCGAGCTCTTGAACTCGGAATACTTTTCAGGTTTGCCCCGTGAGGCAATATGCTATTCGGTTGTTACATGTATTATATCACCGTCCGGAAACTCGCCACAAGAATCAGGGCTGTGGATAAATAGAAAGCCGACCATCGCTGGTCGGCTACTTGTCCATCCGGTCAAGCTCGGGTGTCACTACTTTAGTATCTCCACCGCGGTCGGTCCCCACTCGATTTCATAATCCTTCTCTTCTCCGGGATTGATGAGTTTGAGCCAGCCGAGGGAGACGGTTCTGAATGGCCTTTGTGGGGCGAGTTTCCGAGGGACGATGCACGAGACCTCGACTTCTGCGCCAACGAGCGGCCGCTCGACTATGACCGAGCACGATATTTTTGAATAACGGTCGGTGAAGGAGAAAAGAATGAGCTTGTCCGATGTCGCCGACTCGGCCGTGCCGACGTAATCGTACGGGACAGCTCCTAGGACGGCTACTCGGATTTTGATTTTCACTTCTTGAGTTTGACCGTGCGCCGCGCCCGCGAGGGCGAATAGCACGATGAAAACGAAATTGAAAAAAACGACTCACGATACACCTCGCTGATTAGAAATTAAAGAGCATTGGGAAAATACTTCTCCCACCGCAGAAAACTTTCCCAAATTTCCTCTGGTGGAAGTGCGGGCAGATTGCTCTGCCCGCGGGTATCTAGTAAGAACCGACACGCACCACCCGAAGGAACCGCGCGAAACCGAGATTGCAGGGCTTTCGCAGATCCTCCGGATAGACCGGCCGACGGATGAAACGGATGCGGTAGCCATGCCAATTCCATTTCGAATCCGGCGCGGCGTGTACTATGCCGTCATGATCCGGATGACCATCGCACAACGTGAAGGTTCGCGTCTCCCCGTTTTCATTTTCAATCCTGAAATCGGTAGAAAGGTGTACCTTCGTTTCGGCGTTCCGCTTGGCTCGTTCGCTATCGGTCTCGAAGGGGTTGTATTCGTGGCTCTCGACGAAGGTGTTGGTCTTGATGACGCGCACCCAAACGCCGTTTGCCGTGAAGCGGACGAGATCGTCTGCCTCATTCCGTTCATTGGCCGCCGAACGTTGGACTGCGAAGCAGATTGCGACGATGCCGAGCACCGTCGCAATTCCTATGTACAGCGCTTTCTTGAGCGTCATAGGTTTCTCCTAGGCGATGACGCCGTCCACCAAGTCGTGGGCGGCTTTCATGATCTCGTGCAACGCCTTCATCGGTTCGGTCGTCCCGGCAAGCAACGTCGCTGTCGCCGCGTAGGATGCGGTGAATGCGTACATCTTGGTTTCCGTTTCGAGCATCGACTTGATGCGCTGCTCGAGAGCATCCCGCATTTCGGGCATTTTGGCTTCGAGAGCTTCCGTAATGGTTTTCGGCAACGTCCAAGTGATGGTGCCGACGTTTTCGTCGCTGACGGTGATGGTCATATGTTTCCTTCTTGAAAAAGAACTGTTGAATTTTGGGACTTTGTATCGCTCCCACCGCAAAAGATTTTTCTTAAAATCTTCTCTGGTGCTGTGAATTACGAAATTCCCTTTTTCATATGAATAGTGGATAATGCAAGAGGCG
>CAZADL010000043.1:0-4596 GCA_964483915.1 uncultured Candidatus Saccharibacteria bacterium
CCACGCGGGCAAGAAAAATGTTACAATAAACCTATGTCGCATAAAGTTGCTTTCTTCAATCTGGAGCCGTGGGCGCAGGAATATATTTCAAAAAATTCGGCGTTCGCCGCCGCAGGCGTCGAGGTCGGATTCGTAAACCAGATTTTGGATGAAGAGCATCCTGCTCCCGATCCAAGTTTTGATATTTTGGGAATTTTCGTTGATTCTACGGCCGATGCGGCGGTTATCGGGACATTGCCAAACTTGGGGCATATCGCAACGCTTTCCACGGGTTACGATCATATCGATCTTCAGGCCTGCACCGCGCGCGGCATCACGGTTTCCTATGTGCCGACCTACGGAGAAAATACGGTTGCGGAATACTCCTTCGGTCTCATCCTTGCCCTCTCGCGGAAGATCTGCGAGGCGAAAGAGCGGGTAAAGATGGAGGGCAGTTTTCGCTTGGATGGTTTGCGGGGATTCGACCTGATGGGAAAGACGCTCGGCATTCTCGGAACCGGCCATATCGGCGCCCATGTCGCAAGGATGGCGAAAGGGTTTCGCATGAACGTGATCGCGTTCGACGCGTTCCCGAACACGAAGCTCGCGGTGGAGCTCGGATTTGAATACAAGCCGCTTACTGAAGTCCTCGCGCAAAGCGACATTGTGACGATCCATGTGCCGTATTTGCCGTCGACGCATCACTTGATCAATGCGGAGAATATCGGGTTTATGAAACCGGGAGCCTATCTCGTGAATACCGCCCGCGGCGCTTGCGTGGACACTGACGCGCTCGTGATGGCTCTTAAAAACGGAAAGCTGGGCGGTGCCGGGCTCGACGTGCTCGAGGAGGAAGGGATGATCAAGGATGAACTGAGTTTTCTGGCCGGGAGCCAGATGCAGGAACACGACCTGAAGGTCGTCCTCGAGGACCACGCCCTGATCGACATGCCGAACGTCATCATCACGCCGCACAACGCATTCAACACGAAAGAAGCCTTCATGCGCATTCTCGACACGACGATCGGGAATATCGTTGGTTTCGCGAACGGGACGCCCGTAAATTTGATAAAAGCCGCGCCATAAGCACCACGACATGAAGACAACATCGCTCAAAGCCCGCAGGATACTTGATTCGCGCGGAGCGTGGACCGTTGAGGTCATGCTCGAAACGAAAGACGGCATCCGCGCCATGGCATCCGCGCCGCAGGGGAAAAGCACCGGGTCGTCCGAAGCGCGGGCGCTCGCCGTGCCGCAGGCGATACGCAATGTGCATGAGCGGATCGCACCATGGATGAAACGCAAAGATTTCAAGGACCAGGTTGCGCTCGACGCCTTTTTATGCAAGCTCGACGGGACACCGCTAAAAGAAAATCTCGGCGCGAACGCGACACTGCCGGTCTCCGTGGCATTTGCCCGCGCCATGGCGCAGCAGAAAAGAATGCCGCTTTGGAAATACATCCGGGGACTTTCGGCTGGTTCTCGTCAACAAAAGCACGGGTCCTCCGCCTTCGCGGAGGATGACATGGCGCATCCTCGGCTCTTTATCAATGTCGTGAACGGCGGTTTGCACGCGGGCAACAATCTTAATTTTCAGGAATACCTGGTCATTCCCCGGTGCCGCACGATCCACGAGTCGGTCGACGTCGGAATGAAAATGTACCACGCGCTTGGCACTGAGCTCGAACGCACGAAGGGAAGGAACGCGGCGAATCTCGGCGATGAGGGCGGTTTCGCGCCGAATTTTAAAAACGACGCGGAGCCGTTCCAAATTATTGGATCGGTCGCGAGGAAGCTGCATCTCGCGCACAAAATCGATTTCGGCATGGATGCCGCGGCGACCGACATCAAAAAAATCAGCGATAAAAAATTGGCGGCAACCTATGTCAAGCTCGCGCATGACCATCAGATGATCTATATCGAGGATCCGTTCAATGAGAAAGATTTTCTTGCGTTTGCGGCGCTCAACATGCATTTCAAAGGGAAGATTTGGATCGCGGGCGACGATCTCACGACGACCAACGTCCGGAACATCAAGAAAGCGCATGATGAGGAAAGCGTAAATGCGGTCATCATAAAACCGAATCAGATCGGGACCGTGACTGAGGCACTCGCCGCAGTCCAGCTTGCGCGGAAGTATGGCTGGGCGGTCGTCGCGTCGCACCGAAGCGGAGAGACGGACGACGATTTCATTGCTGATTTTGCGTATGGCATCCGCGCCGACGGCTTGAAGCTTGGCGCGCCAGCCCGCGGTGAACGGGTCGCAAAATACAATCGTTTGCTCCAGATCGAAGCAGAACAGTCGTAAACCAAACTTTTTTCTTCATGAACCCTGCAAAGAAAGCCATAGAACAATTGATTGCGAACGCAGATATAAGAATCTATCCCGGAAATAGCTCATCCGGCTCTCGCGATTCTGTTCGGCTGCGCGACGGAAATTCCTCATCGAAAGACCCTGCGGGTATTTCTGCTTCGGAAGTTTCCGCCGCTCGCTCGAACATCTCTCGCGATATCCAGATGCCTATTTCAGGGATAGATTCCATCAACGGCGAGCGGCCGTGGGATATTAAGGTGAACGACGAACGGTTCTATCGCGCCATCCTGCGCGGCGGCAGTTTGGCGTTCGGCGAGAGCTATATGGCAGGATGGTGGGATTGCGGCGCAATCGACGAGTTAATAGCAAGGATCTTCGCACACGACCTTGTGCGCAAGGTGCGTTTCACTCCGGCGAACGTCGCGCTCTATCTCTCCGCCGTGGTCGGCAATTTCGGGAGAAAAACAAAGGCATTTGAGGTCGGCGAGAAGCATTACGATATTGGAAATGATCTCTTCGAGCGCATGCTCGATAAACGTTTGACTTATACATGCGGCTACTGGCGGAACGCGAAAGATCTGGGCGCGGCCCAAGAGGCGAAGCTTGACATCGTTTGCCGCAAGCTGTGCCTGCGATCGGGGCAGACCGTGCTCGATATTGGGTGCGGATGGGGGAGCTTCGCAAAATTCGCGGCGGAGAAATATGGCGCGCGTGTTACGGGAGTCACGGTGTCGAAAGAACAGGTTGAGCTCGGGAAAAAGCTCTGCGAAGGATTGCCGGTCGAGTTCATGTTGCAGGATTATCGGGACGTCCAAGGGAGTTTCGACCATATCGTTTCGCTTGGCATGTTCGAGCACGTCGGTTACAAGAATTATCCCGAATATTTCCGCATCGCGCGCGCACACCTGAAAGATGGCGGTTTATTCCTCCTTCACACGATCGGCGGGAATTATTCTCAGACGCATACTGATCCGTGGATTCATAAATATATTTTTCCGAACGGCATGCTGCCGTCGATCACCCAGATTGGAAAAGCGATCGAAAAACGGTTCGTTATGGAGGACTGGCATAACTTCGGGCCGGATTATGATAAAACGCTTATGGCGTGGTTCAGGAATTTCGATGCGCACTGGCCGGAGATCGCGCCGCGGTATGGCGACGCGTTCTATCGGATGTGGAAGTTTTATCTGCTCTCGTGCGCCGGCTCGTTCCGCGCGCGGCATATCGAACTGTGGCAGATCGTGCTGTCGAAAAATGGCGTGCCGGGAGGATACAAAAGCGTGAGGTAGGTTTGCAGAACCTATCCTTGCAGATACCTTTTGAAGATCGTGCCGTAAATGTCTTCGCGCGTCACGATGCCCACTAATTTTCCGTGCTCGACGACGGGAAGGCGGTGAACGTTGTGCGCGAGCATGAGACCGCCCGCATGTAGCACGCGCGCATCGGCGTTCACCGTGATGACGTGCCGGCTCATATATTTTTCGATCGGTTGCTTGCGGACGCTCCTGATCTCATCCTCCTGTTTCTCCTGGTCGGCGTATGATGCCGGATCGAAAAAATATTCCTCGTACAGGGGATAAAGCGCCCGGAAGAGGTCTTTTTCCGAAATGACGCCAACCAGATCACCATTCTCCTCCACGACCGGCATGCCGCTTATCTGGTGCCTGTGGAGCAGGAAAGCGACGTCCTCGTACGTTGTCCGTGGCGTCACCGTAACCACCTTGGTTACCATAACCTCCCGAACTTTCATGTTTTCATTTTACTCCTTTCTGTTTCTTGGCGGCATTGCCGCTATGATAGTATTGCGATAGTAGTCGTCATCCTGAGCTTAGCGAAGGATCCTTTCCGCGCAAAAAGAAAAGATTCTTCGGCCTTGCCTCAGAATGACAGAGAATGCTGACGAGACAGCTTTATGTTCTCTTCTTCCCCATCCCGAACCAGGCGATTACGAATGCCACGATGGCGATTGCGAGCGCCGCAACGCCATGCTTTACGTGGACTGCGGCGCTGCCAGCGATAAATCCGGGGAGCCAGGTCGGCAGAGAGCCGGCCGGCGTGGTCCAGCAGGCCACCGCGAACCCAAGGCAGACGATACCCGCAAGAACACCGATAATTATTCGAAGTTTTTTCATGGTATTATTCTAGTGCATGACGGAAGACGATAAAAATAATAAGAAATCGAAACATTGGTTTTCGAGGGTTTTCCGCATTCTGGGCCCCGGACTCGTGACGGGCGCGGCGGATGACGACCCGTCGGGCATCGCGACCTATTCACAGACGGGGGCGCAATTCGGCTACGGCCA
>CAZADL010000044.1:0-4261 GCA_964483915.1 uncultured Candidatus Saccharibacteria bacterium
CTCTCACCCCCGCCTTCACGGGCGGGGAGCTCCCGCAAGGTTAGAAAAGAAATTGGGCGAAGACAAACTGCGGATGGTCTTTGGATAAAATCACACATCGGTCTTAAAACCTCGGCGCACCGCAACTCTTTAAGTCATTCAGCGAGAGCGGCTGGTTATTCCGTGCCCGTTCGATCATGACGGCGCACGGAAGGAGGAGCGGCGGAGGCCGCTTACCCGCCGCGAAGTCGTTCGTCGAGAATCCGCCGCGATATTCGAAGTGCGGAAGATCGCCCGGACCGCCACTTTCGAGATGACAATATGCCGCTATATTTATAAGCTTGTCCCAATTTATGTTATAACCGTTCTGCCGATCAGCCACGTCAACCGCATAACCGTAATTGTGCAGACTATGACCAGGTGCCGCTTCGGTGATAACCGTGCCGCTCGCCATCCTCCCCTCGCTATATAGTTTTGCCTGATCCGCCATCGAGCGAAAACCGGACGTGACATAGAGATCGTAGCCATATGCCGCTGCAGTCGGCAGGAAACATTCATTCACCTGATCGAGGAAATTCTGATTCGTTCCGGTTGGAGGCGGAACTTTGGATTGGGTAATGGTAACGATGCGCGGGAAGAAAAGCGATCCTGCGAACGCGAGCGCTGCGAGTATAATGATGGCCAATACCGTTTTCATCGTGCTTCTTTTTTCTTTCTTGCGAGGAAGTAAATACTGGGGCCAAACCAAAATTTCGCGAGTGGGATTTGAAGTATTTTTTCGAGCGATAGAAGCCAGCTTAAAGGCAGGAACTTTTTGAATGCCGGATGGCGGAAATTGGAAACGGAAAGAATCTCGATCACTTCAAACCATTCCGTAAGCAAAATATCGCGGATGGCGTCCGGGTCGTGGTTTACGAACACAAATTTCCCATTCTTTTCGGAAAGATGTTTCGGCTCCCGTGAAGCGAATTCTTGCTTCGCGCGGGACGAGTAGAGTGCCCTGAGACGTGCTTTTGCGTGCCGCTTATTCGGGATTTCGAGGATAAGATAACCGCCGGGGACGAGAATGCGCCGGAATTCGCGGATTGCCCTGCGAGGATCGGCGATGTAATGGAACACGCGTGTACAAAGCACCGTGTCGCATGAACTGTCCCGTAGGGGAATCAACTCGGCGGATCCGATTGCAAATTCGGCTTTTTCGGGATGCGATATTTTTTTATGCGCGATTTCGAGTTGTTCTTTGGACGGATCAAGCAGGACGAACGATTCCCATTTCCGTTCATAGAGCGGTGCCATTCTTCCGGTTCCCGCACCCACGTCGACAAGACGGCGATGCGGTGGCGGAATCATTGGGATGAGCCGCGAAACAGCGAGGTGGTCGGCGAGATGTTCGAAATCACGCCCCTTCCAAAACGTGGAATAATCGTAGGCATCGTAGAACGCGGCGGGCGCATGTTCCGCCCCGTCCCCACGGAAGAATCGTGCTACCTTTTCCTCTATTCCTTCCTCCCTATCTGGATCGACAGTCATATAGCTTTCATTCTCTTTCCGAATATGAAGATATGCTGAAGAAAACTAATATTTCTCCTTCACATTCCCTTCAGTTTCATCTCTATGCTTAATTATGAAAGGTCGGCTAAATTAATCTTAATTACCCAACAAACATGAAAAATAAAAAGGGGGTCTTGTTCGGAGTCCTGGGCGTTCTCGCGGGCGGGGTGATAGCGATCGGACTCCAAACGCACGCGGCACGGGTGCAGAATCCCGCACCATCCCTTGCTCCGCAGGTACAGCAAGCGCCGACGGCGACAAAAAACGGATCCGATAGCACGAACGTTTCCGATCCGAAAGATTCTCCCGAAACAGGGACGTCAGTAGAGACACCGGATGCGCCGGAATCGAATGCGTCCAGTTCGGAGGTTGGTCTCCCCGGAAGCGGCCATGCCGATCCGAGCGGCGACGTTAACAATCAATCCGAAGGCGAAGATTAGCAATCGGATTGCGTGCAGTAAAAAAATCCCGCCTGCGCGGGATTTTTTACGCCATTAGGCAGGGGCAAGCGGGAGGGAAATAGTTACCGTAGTTCCTTTGCCAAAGTTACTTTTGATATCTATTGATCCGCCATGTTGATCCACTACTCGCTTTACGATGGATAACCCCAACCCCGCACCGCCGTGCGGTCGCGCCTTATCGGCGCGATAAAACGGTTCGAAAATGTGTTTAAGATCGTCGACAGAAATTCCCATTCCATTATCCTCGAAAATCACCGCAATAGACTTCTCATCATTGCAGAACCTGATATTGATGGCTCCTCCGCCAACAGTATACTTGATGGCATTATGAAGGATGTTTCGCACGGCACGGCGAAGATCGTTTCCATTTCCCAATACTGCGCCGCAGATAAGCTTGTCGGCGGTAAGCGTGATATTTTTCGCGGCGGCAAGACGGTTCATTTTCTGGACCACTTCCAGAATAAGGTTCGGCATGTCGATTCGAGACAAAGTCGGAAGGACTGCCACGTTATCGCTTCGCGATAACATCAAGAGATCCTCAACCACCTGCGTCATATCATCAACCTCCTCAACGATATTGGTAATCGCTTTCCTGCTGTCGGAAAGGACCGCTTTATTTTCCAAAACTACTTCCGCTTCCGATCGTATAACGGTGAGCGGCGTGAGGAGTTCGTGAGACGCATCGGCACTGAACCGTTTTTGCGCTTCGAGCGCATTTTTTATAGGTCGGAGCGTTTTCCCCGCGGCAAAATAACTTAGAGCGCTCACTGCCGCAAGCACGCTCAAATCGATGATCACGATCTCATTCCTTAACCCCTCAATTGTTTTTGCCACAAAAACCTGCTGCGACGTCTCGTCTTGGAAATTACCCTCGACATTGTCGATAATATTCGCGACCAGTGCAAAATATACAATACCGCTGAAGATAACCATGATGATGGCCATTGCAAGAATATAAAAAACCGTGAGCTTGATGCGGGCAGATCGAAACAAGTTATGCCTTGAGCCGGTAGCCGACGCCACGAATGGTTTCAAGAATTTTTTCATTGCCTTTTGGATATACCTTTTGCCGCAAATTCTTAATATGCACTTCGACCACATTACTCCAGGATTCGAAAGCAAAATCCCATGCATGACTGAGAATCTGTTCGCGCGTGACGACTTCGTTTGGATGGCGCATGAGATATTCGAGCACCATAAACTCTTTGAGGGTCAACGGGATTTCCTCGCCATTCCGATAAACTTTGCGAGCCGCCAAGTCCAACCGTACACCCCCGGATACCAGCTCGCGAGGAAGGGATTGCGAGGGCCGACGCAGAAGTGCGTTGATTCGGGCAACAAGTTCACCATGGGAAAACGGCTTTGAAAGATAATCATCAGCACCACTGTTGAGGCCGAGAATTTTATCTTCCGTCGTGTTTTTTGCCGTGAGCATTAAAATTGGCACCATAATATTTTTTGACCGCAGGCTTCGGCATACGTCAATGCCGTTCTTTTTGGGAAGCATGAGGTCAAGGATGACAAGATCGTAATCCTCGCGATGCACCTCAATCCGCCGTTCCGCCGTCTCTCCATCAAATACGCAATCCGCCGCAAACCCACTGTTTCCAAGCCCTTTCTTGAGCGAAGCCGCCAGTTTTTCGTTGTCTTCGACTACGAGTATTCTCATGGATTTTATATATGATTGCGCCGCAGGTCGAATATAGCAAGAGAGGCCGATATTCACTGTCTGCCTCAATTCTGAAGAGATTCTGAAGAGGAAGCGTTATTCCATGACTTCATATTTTCTTCAGAATGGCAATTTGCGGAGCCGTCATCGCGCCGCTTGCCTATATTATTTCCCGCATCTCATCGTACCTTTATTACGACCCCCGTCCGTTCGTCGTCGGCCATTTCACGCCCCTTATCGCTCACGCGGCTGATAACGGATTCCCGTCCGACCATGTTCTCCTCACGGGAGCGGTGGCGATGATCGTGTGGTTCTATAATAAGAAATTGAGCGCGGCGCTGTTGGTGCTTGTCCTCCTCATCTGCTGGGCGAGAGTCTATGCCGGAATTCATCATGCTACGGACATCGCCGGGAGTGTCATCATCGTATTCATCGCGTGAACGGCTTATCATTTTATCTTTCGACGAAAGTACCCAGTTATAATATCTTCTGGCCGGGGTTAAACAGCTATTTTTGACCGTTCAAGCTCCCGCAGGAAGCAATAGTCCCGATGCAGATTTTCCATGTATTCCCAAACCCGGGATTGTGTAGGAAGAATATA
>CAZADL010000045.1:0-4146 GCA_964483915.1 uncultured Candidatus Saccharibacteria bacterium
CCCGTCATCTGGCATCGGGATTATCAAACAATTTGAACGGCTTCTGCGGCGTGCTATGATAAAGGACATGGCAGGTTTTAATTTAAAATCTTTTTTCGGTACGCCGGAAAAAGTGGCAACGAGCGGCATTGAACACAACGAAATAGAGAATCTCTTGAACGGCATGCCGGGCGCGCTTATCGTGTACGACAGCGATTTTAAGGTGCTCCGTTTCAATGCGGCGGCGGAACAACTTTTCAAACTGCCGGCATCCGCGGTTGTGGGGCACGTGCTCTCGCCGCGCGACGCCGCAGAACCGGCATGGCAAATTCTTGCCGAGACCGTTTTTTCCTCGCTCGCTCCGCGCGTCATCCAGCTGTCGAGGGAGGGCGAACAGCCGGAAGTCTACGACCTTTCCTTTGCCGACCAAGGACTGGAACTGAGGGTGACGACCATTGTCGTGTCGGATGATGCCGGAAAGCCGGTGTTGTTTTTCAAAATAATTTCGGACCGGACGCCGCTTGCTGAAGCAATCCGTTCCAAGAGCGAGTTCGTCACGGTCGCGTCGCACCAACTGCGCGGGCCAATGACGGATATCAGCTGGGCGCTCCAGACACTTCAGGGCGATTCGGGAATGAGCGACACGAGTAAGCTCGTCGTGATGAATGCCTTGGCGGCGGCAAACGGGCTCGTGAGAAGGATCGAAGATCTCCTGGGTGTCGTCAAAATGGAGGAAGGCCAGATGGGATACGCTTTCGTGGAAACGGACATCGCCCAGTTCATCAGCAAGGTTTTAGCGGACGTTCTGCCTTCCGCCCAGAAAGCCGGCATCAAAATGTATTTTGACCGGCCGGAAGGGGCGATACCGCACGTCATGATCGACGAAAAGCGCCTTTCCATCGCACTCACGAATTTTTTGGAGAATGCGATCCGCTATAATGTCGCGAACGGCGAAGTGATCGTGCGGGTGGAACAGGTTGAGAAGAAGCCGTTCGTTGAGGTGAGCATTCGGGATACCGGTATCGGCATTCCAGCCGAAGCCATCCCCAATCTTTTCAAAAAATTCTTCCGCGCGGAGAACGCGGTTTCCTCGCAGACCGAGGGATCGGGACTCGGGCTCTATATAGCGAAAGGCATTATAAACGGCCACGGCGGGGAAGCATGGGCGGAATCGGAGGTGAACCGCGGAACGATCATGCATTTCACCCTGCCGACCGATCCGTCGCTTGTCCCCAAACACGAAGCAGGCACCGAAAAATTCCTTTTATAATCATGCCCCGATTGCCCCACAACAGGCCTCGCAAGAATAAGATAAAGTATATTTTTGTCGTTGGCGGCGTGATGTCGGGCGTGGGCAAAGGCATCACGGTGGCCTCTATCGGAAAGATCCTCGAGTCGCGGGGCATCCGGGTGACGGCGATGAAAATCGATCCTTATGTAAACGTGGATGCGGGGACCATGAATCCCACCGAACACGGCGAGGTGTTCGTACTTGACGACGGTATGGAATGCGACCAGGACATGGGGAACTACGAACGGTTTTTGGGCAGAGACCTTTCGCGGGCAAATTATCTGACGACGGGTAGCATCTATCTTGAAACTATCAAGCGCGAACGGAATCTGGAGTTTGATGGCAAGTGCGTTTCGGTGGTGCCGTATATTCCGCTGGAAGTGATCAGCCGGATCAACCGTGCCGCACGCCTTGCAAATGCGGAGGTCGTGCTCGTTGAGATCGGCGGCACGGTCGGAGAATATGAAAACATCCTTTTTTTGGAAGCGGTGCGGATGCTGAGGTCAGGGAATCCTCACGATGTTTTGCTCTGCCTCGTGAGCTATATTCTTTCGCTCTCCGCGGGCGGCACGGAGCTCAAGACGAAACCGACCCAGCACGCGGTGCGCGATCTGAACTCTGCCGGCCTGCAACCGGATATCATTTTTGGCCGTGCCCCCGTACCGCTCGACAAAAAAAGAAAGGAAAAGCTGTCGCTCATGTGCGGCGTTCTGAAGGAAGATATTATTTCAGCTCCGAACACCAAAAGCCTCTATGACGTGCCGCTGAATTTTGAGCGCGAAAGATTGTCCGATCGTATTTTGGGAAAGCTCGCCCTGCGTCCGAGAAAACGCGATCTCGGGCCGTGGCGGACATTTTCACGGAGGGTTCATGCGGCGAAGAAGGAAGTGCGCATTGGTATTGTGGGAAAATATTTTGACTCGGGCGATTTCGTGCTTGCCGATTCTTATATCTCCGTGATTGAAGCCGTGCGGCACGGTGCGGCGGCGCTCCAGCGGAAACCGGCCATTGCATGGATCGATAGCAAGCAGTTTGAAAACAATCCTTCAGCAGTAAAGATGCTTGCGGAATACGACGGCATTATCGTACCGGGCGGTTTCGGCAGCCGCGGCGCGGAAGGGAAAATCGCCGCGATCAAATACATCCGCGAACATAAGATCCCGTATCTCGGCCTGTGCTATGGCATGCAGCTTGCCACGGTGGAGTTTGCCCGCCATAAGGCCGGGCTCCGTGGTGCGCATACCACGGAGATCAATCCGAGGGCGCCCTACCCCGTGATTGATATCATGCCGGATCAGAAAAAGAATTTGGCCGATCAGAAATTCGGCGCGACCATGCGTCTTGGCGCGTATCCCGCCGTGCTTGAGAAGAAAACGATTGCGTTCGGCGCCTACGGCAAACCGCTCATCTCGGAGCGCCACCGGCATCGCTACGAGGTGAATCCGAAATATATCAAAAACCTGAATCGTCATGGTCTCCTCTTTTCGGGATTTTCACCGGATCGGCGGCTTATGGAGATTATGGAATTGCCAAAGAGCGTCCATCCATTTTTTGTCGGTACGCAGTTTCATCCTGAACTGAAATCGCGTCCGCTTTCGCCGCATCCGCTTTTTAAAGCATTCATGAAGGCGGCCGCTGAGCGGAAGAGGAAATAATTTTTGTATCACCCTCCGCGAAGGCGGATGTCCCGTGCTTTCGAAAATAAAAAGTCATGATCATGACACTTACCTTAAAAGCACGGGTTCTCGCCGCCGCGAGGACAAAAAGGAAAATAATATATCAATGATTATTTTCCTTTTTGGTCCTGACGACTATCGCCGGCTGCAAAAAAAGCGGGAGCTCATCGCCGAGTTTTTAAAAAAACGGCGAGCGCAGGGGATCAGCATTTTTGATCTTTCGGAAGCCGGCGCGCTTTCGGATTTAGAAAATTTCTTGGAAAACCAGCAGCTTTTTGAGAGCGCCAAATTCGCTGTCGTGGAAAATGCGTTTGAGATCGATCCGGAAATATTGGCCAAAGAGATATCGCCCTTCGTGACGGGCAGAGCGGCGACAATTCTTGTTTCCGAAAAAGAAAAACCCGTCGCGGCACTCTCATTTTTGCTTAAAAAACCGGTTTTGTTCCAGGAGTTCAAAAACCTCACCGGCGCGTTTTTAGAGCGGTTCACGGTTCTCGAGGCGAAAAAAAACGGCACCGTGCTTGAACCCGGTGCCGCGCGGTATCTCGCCGAGGTTTTCGCAGGGGATTCCTGGGGGCTCGTTACTGAGCTCGAGAAGCTCGCCGTGCTCAAGCCCACGATAGCCAAACGGGACCTCGACAGGTTTGATTTTGAGATCGCGCCGGCGTATTGGCCGTTGATCATGGGCGTGAGGAGTCCCGATCTGCGGAACCGGCTCACCGCTCTTGAAACGCTTTTGGCGAGCGGTGACCCGCCGCCAAAGATTTTCAATATCTTGGCGTCTCAGTGGCGGGAGAGAATGCATGAGATGGCGGAATACGATTTTGCCGTGAAATCCGGGAAGCTTGGATATGATGATGTGCTTCTCGCACTCGTGCTCTGAGTATTTGCGCTGTGAAGTTTGAGGAAGCGGCGAGGGCGAAAGGTCGCGCACCGCAAAGCCCCAAAGGAGCGAAGTGGTGGACCTATGGGGAGATCGAACGTCGTCCCGCCAAGGCGGGACTCCCCGGACACCTCTCGGTTAAGCGAATAAGAATTCGCTAAATTGGTTCGCTCGTCGAACATGAAACCTTTTTTCATGTCCTTCTCGCTGCCAATTTTCGGCGCATTCACTTCGGGGAAGCCATGTCCCCGCGAAGGCGGGGATCCCGTTTCCCCGACCCCCTTCCCGTCAGATTCCCTGAATTCACAAACAAAAAC
>CAZADL010000046.1:0-3537 GCA_964483915.1 uncultured Candidatus Saccharibacteria bacterium
AGTCCCAACGGGCCTTTATCTACTGGGCTTTTTAGCATTGCTTGTTTCTGGCTTACTTACCCACAATTGCTCTTGATTAATCTTATGTAATCTTATATACTTGAAATATAAGATTTCTATGGACGAATCAATTACTCAAAATTCAGAAAAGCAGCGCCTTGACCTTCGTCTGGAAGGGCTGCCTTCGGATATCCTTTCGCGGATCGCCCAGATAGATGAATTCAAGGGTCAATGGATTGCCGGGGCCCGGCTCTCCCCTCAAGTTTTGGGCCGCCTCAAGCGGTCAACTTTGATTACCTCAACCGGCGCTTCCACCCGTATTGAAGGCGCTAAGCTTTCCGACGAAGATATTGAAAAATTGATGCGCGGAATCAATATCCAAACCTTTGCCGACCGCGACAAGCAGGAGGTTAAAGGCTATTTTGAGCTGCTCGAAAACGTCTTTGATTCCTGGAAGAGCTTAACTTTCTCGGAAAGTACCATCAAGCACTTCCACAAAGAGCTTCTTAAATATGTAGAGAAGGATGAGCTGCATCGGGGCGAATACAAAAAGCAGGAAAATAAAGTCCAGATGATAAACGAAGCCGGCGAATCGGTTGGCACGCTTTTTGATACCACGCCGGCATATCTCACACCCAAAGAAATGCAGGAGCTGGTGGAATGGATGCAAAAGGCATTAGCCGAGAAAAAATACCATCCCTTACTTATCGTTGCCAATTTTCTGGTTGAGTTTCTACAGATTCACCCGTTCCAAGACGGTAATGGCCGTCTTTCGCGCGTGCTCACCAATCTTCTTCTATTAAAAGAAGGGTATTTGTATATGCCCTATGTCTCGCACGAGAAATTGGTTGAGGACAACAAGCCCGATTACTATGTCGCGCTGCGTCGGAGTCAAAAAACCTTCAAGCAGGAACAACCCTCTCCCCCAGTAAGTACCTCGCCCGAAGCTATGCCGATCCAACAGGCGGAAGTCGCGTCTCTTAAAGAGGATATTTTGCCCTGGCTGGAATTTTTCTTGGCCGTAATTTTGCAACAGGCAAAAATGGCTGTTGATCTGCTTTCCAAAGAAAACATTGAGAAGCTGCTCTCGCCCAAACAATTGAAAATCTGGGAATTCATACAGACCGTACCCGAAGCCACTCCCGGTGAGATGGCTAAAGCTACCGGCATTGCCCGACCGACTATTAATCAGGCGCTTGATAAATTGTTAAAATTGAAAAAGATAGAACGAATCGGTCTTGGCCGAACGACAAGGTATAAAAAAGTATGACATAATTAATTCACAACTGAATACGGAGGCCTAAACCATCTAAAGCAATAATGGCATGGCCAGAAATCGCATCGAGCATAAAGACCCCATCATCAGGGTCGCTCGATGCGTCATGTGGGGAAACCTGCATGTGGGCAGCAATGCCCTAGCCTGGTGGTGGGCTTTTTGCGTTTGATGCGGAGTGGATAACCAGATTTGAACGCAGCTTGTCACCGAAGGTAGCATCACCCCGCTATGCATAAAAAGCAATTAGAGCGACACATCGAAAACGACGACTATTTCGGCACACTGGCCGCGGTGCTGAATATGGCTCGTCAAACTCTTGAGAAAGACATGCGCGGGCCGAAGAAAAATTGGCATATCAAACTGCTCCAAAGCTTGGAGGAGGATTTGATGTATCTACAGCAGAACTACAAGATCGAGAAAAAATAAAGCTGTCGGGCGAGTCCGCCTTGATTTTTGTCTATAAAATCTCATCAAGTTGATAATTGTCAGTATTGGTGATATAATGGCAATATGACATCTCCAGAAAAAATGCCACATATCCCAGAGGTAAAGACCACGCCCGAGCGCGTTCTTGAAGAGGCGGAGGAGGCGAAAGTTTTGAAAAAAGAAAAGCTTGCCTCAGAGGAAATAGAGGCGCGGGTAACCGAACTGGCCGATCTCTCAGCTACTCGAGCAGAAATTTCAAAGCATGTGCGAGAAACATGGGGCGGTCTCACCAAAAAAGAACGGGGGGATTTGAAAGCTAAGGGCGAAGAAACTGTCATTGCCCATCTCGATTCATTGAAGGTTGACCCGGAACTGCGAGAATTTGCGGAATCAACCCTTGCCGAAACAGACGCGCAAATTAAAGAGCTCGCTTCGAACCCTGATGTGCTCAAGGCATATAAGGGTCGTTTTGAAACCCTGAAAGGAACGCTCGCGAGCGTGCTCGCTTTTGAACATCTGCAAAAAGAGCTGCGCGCCGCCGAGAGCAGGGAACAAAAACTGCGTCTTGCGTACGAACAATTCGGCTGGTCGCCGGGACCCATTGAACGCAAAAAATTGGAAGAACTCACAAATCGAATAACAGAGACCCGAAAAGAACTTCAAGGATTTGAGCTTGATGAAGCCGCCGTGGATATGTTGCGCCGCCGAGAAATTCGGGGTATGCAAAGAGACCTCGCGCAATATAACTTCGCCGAAACCGAAACGCGCACCGAACTCATCCGCGAAGTTCTGCCTGACCTCCTTCAGGGTGCGCCGGTGCTCTTTCAAGGAGAGACTGGTTCTGGCAAAACACAGCTCGCAAAATATCTTTCTCAAAAATATCTCGACAAAGAGCCGGCCATTATTTCCGTAAGCGAACAGATTAAAGAATCCCAAATTTTAGGAGCGCGCGGTTTGGAAGCCGGCGAGACAATTTTCAAATATTCAGAATTCGTAAAAGCCCAAAAAGAAGGTAGGCCGGTGATCCTCGATGAGGTAAACTTGATGCCCCATGAATTTGCAGGCATTCTTCATGATTTCCTGCAAAAGCGCGTCGGCGATGTCTGGACACATCCCGTAACCGGAGAGAAAATCCCTATTACCGCGCCGATCATGGCGACAGCCAATCTTAAATCAGAAAGATATAAGCAGCGCTATGAACTTGATGTCGCCACTCTTCGCCGTTTCATCGGCGGAGCCGGCGCACGCGAAATTCACTACCTTGATCTCGGCAAAAAAGACAAAAGCGGCGGATACATCGCTCCAGAGACACTGAAAATCTTGGGTGCGGTACTGGCAGATCGGCACGGCAATATCGAATGGAGCGAAACAGAAGCTCCGCAGAAGGCAGATGAGTTAAGGCGTTTTGTAGCCGCCTCTCGCAAAATTCAGGAAGATTTCACGCTCTCCATTCGCGAAGGAAGCGAAGAGTCGCTTGCAAGAACCGACCGGCTCGCCTTCCGCGAATCAGTGATCACTCTCAAAGATCAGATAGAGATTATGAAGGCCTGGAAGTCAGGAGGATTTAAGGAACCGCTGCAGCAAATTATTCTCCGAGAATTTTTCCACAAAGCGGAAATCAGCGGCCGCGCCGCAAAAGACCGCGAAAACATGGTGCGGGTGTTTATTGCCAATAAGTTTTTTGCGAATACCAAGCCAGAAGATTTCAAAATACAAGGTCTTGCCGCTCAATCATTACGCCAATGGCAGGGCAAAGAATAGCTCAACAAGCTCACTATAAATAACCATGTCATTCGAAGCATATAAACTCTATCAAGAATACGAGCCGGATAAAT
>CAZADL010000047.1:0-3324 GCA_964483915.1 uncultured Candidatus Saccharibacteria bacterium
TACCTATCTCATTCGTTCTTTTATCTTCCGGAAAACGGGAAAGCCGGAGCCGTTGACAAGAAAGTCAGATATATCCTATACTTTCCTAGTAAATCTCTCCGGCAACATCGGGTCGATTGGTTGACGGTTGCCCAACTCTTACAACAAAGAGTTGTTTTAAGGGGAAGAAACGGTAGCAATAATAAAAAAATAATTTAAATAACAAATGGCAGAAAAAGAAAAATTCAACCGATCTAAGCCGCACGTGAACATCGGCACGATCGGACACGTTGATCACGGAAAGACAACCTTGACCGCCGCGATCACGCACGTGTTGCACATGAAGGGTCTGGCGAAGAAAGAAGAGGGTGTCGATCAAATTGATAACGCGCCGGAAGAGAAAGCGCGCGGCATTACCATTGCCTTGCACCATTCCGAGTACGAGTCGGAGAAACGGCACTATGCGCACGTGGATGCGCCGGGCCACGCCGACTATATCAAAAATATGATCACGGGCGCCGCGCAGATGGACGGCGCGATTCTCGTCGTCGCTGCGACTGACGGTCCGATGCCGCAGACGCGCGAGCACATCCTCTTGGCGCACCAAGTCGGCGTGCCGAAGATCATTGTGTTCCTCAACAAATGTGATATGGTGGACGATCCCGAGCTCATTGATCTCGTGGAGTCCGAAGTGCGCGAGCTTCTCAAAAAATATGAATTTGATGGCGACAATGCCCCGGTCATCCGCGGCTCGGCTCTCAAAGCGTTGAACGTGAAATCACCCGACGATCCGGACGCGAAGCCGATCCTCGACCTCGTGAAGGCGGTTGATGATTATATCCCGACGCCGGTCCGTGAACTGGACAAGCCGTTCCTCATGCCAATCGAGGATATTTTCTCGATTGAAGGCCGCGGTACGGTGGTGACCGGCCGCGTAGAGCGTGGCAAGGTGAAAGTAAACGATGAGGTTGAGCTTGTCGGTCTCCGGCCGACAGTGAAGACCGTTGTAACGGGTATTGAAATGTTCCAAAAGACGCTTGATGAAGGTCTTGCGGGCGACAACGTTGGTGTTTTGCTTCGCGGTCTCAAAAAAGAGGACGTGGAACGCGGCCAGGTGGTCGCAAAGCCGGGCAGTGTGACGCCACATTCCGATTTTGATGCGGAGGTGTACGTGCTCTCCAAAGAGGAAGGAGGCCGCCACTCGCCGTTCTTTAAGGGTTACAAACCGCAGTTCTACATCAGGACGACTGACGTGACGGGCGAAGTAACTCTTCCCGAAGGTATGGAAATGGTGATGCCGGGCGATACCGTGAAGTTGAATGTGAAACTCATTACGCCGGTTGCGCTCGAAGAAAAACAGCGCTTCGCCATCCGCGAGGGAGGTAAAACGGTAGGTGCCGGCGTGGTCTCAAAGATTAATAAGTAATCATGGCAAAAAAGGAGTCGGATCTTCCCCAAAAAGTGCGTCTGCGAATCAAATCGTATGATTATAAACTGATCGATACGTCCGCGCGCCGCATTATTGAAGCCGCCGAGCGGAATGATGCTACGGTGGTCGGCCCGATTCCGTTGCCAACGGAGATCAAACATTATACGGTGAACCGATCAACTTTCATTGATAAGAATTCCCGCGAGCAGTTTGAACTTCGTATCCACAAACGGCTGGTTGAAATTCTCAACCCCAATCCGCGTATTGTGGAATCGCTTTCAAATCTGAACTTGCCCGCCGGAGTAGATATCGAGATTAAGATGGTATAGGAAACAAAAATCCCGCCTCGGCGGGATTTTTGTTTGGCGAGAAAACCCTTTCTGTCATTCCCGCGAAAGCGGGAATCCAGGACCCAGAAATTCTTCCGCCATCTTGTTTGCCTCTTCCGGCTTCGTGATCCAGAGGACCTTTTTATCTTTCTTAAACCACGTCATCTGGCGCCTAGCATAGTGCCAGGTGTTCAGTTTTATGGCATCCGTTGCTTGCTGAAGAGACATTTCCCCCGCGAGGTAATCAATGATCTCGCGATAGCCGATGGCATCAAACGCCGGGCAGGCGGCGCCATATTTTTTGACGAGAGTTTCAACTTCACTCACGAGTCCGTCCTGCAACATACGGTCCACGCGTAAATTGATCCGTTCGCGTAGTCTTTCGGATGGGGAGCTCAGGCCGATTTTAAGAGCATCAAATAACGGATCGTTTTTCTTGCGTTGTGCCGTGAACGGCTCGCCCGTGAGGGTCGCGACCTCGAGGGCGCGCACGACGCGCCGCGGATTTTTTGGATCCACGACGTATGCCGCGTCCGGGTCGCGGTCCACGAGCTTTTTGAAAACTGCCGCAATGCCGTTTTCTACAATGTCTTTTTCTATTTTGGCGCGCAGGTCCGGATCGGCCTTGGTTTTGGGAATATCCAAGTTGTTCATGACCGCATCAATATAGAGACCGGTGCCGCCGGCCAAGATCGGTATTCTATTGTTCTTAAGAATTTGAGAAATAGCCGCCGTGGCGTCGTGCTTGTAATCCGCGACGGTATATTCTTCGTCAGGATTTTTGATGTCGAGGAGATAATGAGGAATACCTTCACAAAGATAAGCACGGGTACTCGCCTCCGCGAGGATGCTCGATTTTGCGGATTCGCCCCTGCGGGGCTCATGCAAAATCGGCACTTTTGCCGTTCCAATATCCATCCCGCGGTAGATCTGGCGCGAATCGGCGGAAACGATCTCGCCGTGATATTTTTTTGCGAGCGCAATCGACAGTGCGGTTTTCCCGCCCGCTGTCGGCCCGACGACCGCAAGAATTTTAGGCTCTGGTTTCATGATACTTTTATTATATGCAAATTCACAACAAAAACCCGCATTGCTGCGGGTTTTTGTTGTTGGCGATCCGTAAGCCGGATTCTGTCGCACATTGTTTTTCGACAATGCGGGATGGTCATTTATCTAGGCCTTTGATTGCTCTCGGGCTCAAGCGGCACTCCCAGCACCACTTTTGTTTCAAAAGTGGTGCTGGACACGGCCTTGCACTCGATAAGGATTTTGCCGTTTCATTTCCGCCTTTTTATCTCTAGAGCGGAACTGGACCAACAAGCTTGAGATTGGGTCCTCCCTCGGCTTTCGCCGCGGGACGTTTCTGATCGCACCTCTCTATTTTCATAGGACGGCTGTTAGCCGCTATCCTTGTCCCGCCAGGCGGAACGAGTGTCCGGACTTTCCTCTCTCTCGACAATACCGAGAGAGTAACCATCTGGATTACCAACGATGAATGTATCACCAAACGAAATTTTTTTCAATGTTTTGTATGGTGGATTCAAGCCACTAACGCAACGATGAAAAAACATATATCGTTGCACCATG
>CAZADL010000048.1:0-3221 GCA_964483915.1 uncultured Candidatus Saccharibacteria bacterium
CCGGGCGGGAGAACGCCATATTGGTCCCGGAGAAGTCCCGTGGATCCTCCATCGTCGGCCATAGAAATGATCGCGGCAAGCTCGACCGGACGTTCTTTAAGAGCACTGAGCAATATAAATGTTCCTGTTCCGCCGCCGATAGTGGCAATTCGATGCATTTCTCTATTATAAGGTATCGAAAAGAAACAGTCGTTTCCTTGCGGCGCGACATGAGATAGTGTGTTATCATAACCACCATGCAAAATCACGAGACCGAAGTGCGGTTTTTAGAGGTTGATAAAGACGCGCTCATCAAGAAATTGAAATCGCTTGGCGCGGTTGACCGCGGCGAAGTTCTGCTTGAAGAGACCATCATTTACGACAAAGATCTCACGTGGCGCGACGAGCGGCGTTTTATCCGCATCCGGAGAGAAGGAAAGAAAACGAAGCTGGCTTATAAAAAACACCTGCCGCGCGCGATGGATGGCGCCGAGGAGGTTGAATTTGATATTGACGATCCGGAAAAAGCGATTAATTTTTTTGAAAAACTTGATTTTATCGCGTTTCGCCGCCAGCAGAAACTGCGGCACACCCTTGTTTTGGGTAACGTGATTTTTGATATTGACACATGGCCGAGGCTGCCGGCGTACGTTGAGCTCGAAGGGCCGACAATAGAAGCACTCAAGAATGCCGCGCATGTCATCGGGCTCGATTGGCAAAAAGCCATCTACGAGGACGCCCGTTTTGTTATTGAAAACGTCTATCACGTTCCGGTCGGCTCGTTGCGCTGGTTCACCTTCGATAAAATCGAGTGATTTTCTCATTTGCTCATTCAATTGAATGAGCAAATGTGGCGGCCACCGATAGTGATAAAATAGATCCATGCTTGCAGACGAAATAAAATCTTTTTTTCATGGCGATGTGTCAACGGACAATGCGACGCTTGCGGCGTACAGCCGTGATTACTCGGTTTTTAAAGTGAGGCCGCAAGTTGTGGTCTTTCCGAAGGACGTTGAAGATCTGAAAAATTTAGTAAAGTTTGTTCTTAAAAAGAAAACTGAGGGAGAAAATATTTCGCTCACGGGACGTTCGGCGGGAACCGATATGACCGGCGGACCACTTAGCCAAGGGATTATCGTTTCATTCACGAGATATTTCAACCATATTAAAGAAATTACGTCCGGCCATACCGTTGTCGAGCCCGGCGTTTATTTTCGCGACCTTGAAAAAGAGCTTATTCCAAAAGGATTGCTCTATCCGCCCTATCCGGCATCCAAAGACCTCTGCGCTATCGGCGGCATGGTAAACAATAATTCCGGCGGAGAAAAAACGCTCGCGCACGGCAAAACGGAGAACTATGTCCGTGCGTTAAAGCTCGTGATGAGCGACGGCGAGGAACATGTTATAAGGCCCCTGTCCGGAGTCGAACTCCGGACAGAACTCGCCGAACAAAGTTTTGAGGGCGACATTTATAGGAAGATACACGCGCTTATCGAGCCGCATTACGACACAATCCGAAAAGCGAAGCCGGATGTTTCAAAGAATTCTGCCGGCTATTATCTCTGGAACGTGTGGGATAAAGAGAAAGACATATTTGACCTTACGAAGCTGATTGTCGGATCGCAGGGGACGCTCGGATTACTCACGGAGGCGACGCTTGGCCTCGTACCCGCCAAGAAATATTCGCATCTCGCAGTCATCTTCCTCAAAGATTTGCAGTGGGTTGGCGACCTTGTGGTAGAACTTTTGAAACTGAAACCGGAGAGTCTTGAGTCGTACGACGACAAAACGCTCACAGTAGCCGTCAAACTTTGGCGGCAAGTTTTGGGATCCATGAGGGGAAACGCCATAAAGCTCGGATGGCAGTTCCTTCCGGAAATCGGCATGGTGCTCGCGCACGGTATGCCCAAAATGGTGATGCTCGTTGAGATGACATCCGATGACGAAACGGATTTGTTGCATCAGCTCGCCTCACTGCGCGAGACGGTGAATAATTTTGCTAAAACGCACGCGGGCATTCGCATTCGCGTTCTGCGGGACGCTATGGAAGCAGAGAAATATTGGACGATACGGCGGCAGAGCTTCGCTTTATTGCATGGCAATATGAAAGGGAAAGATACCGCTCCCTTTGTGGATGATTTCATTGTGAAACCTGAATATCTGCCGGAGGTCCTGCCAAAGGTAAACGCAATTTTGGATAAATATAAAAAAGATTTGATCTACACGATTGCAGGGCATCCCGGCGACGGCAATTTCCATATTATTCCTCTCATGAATTTGAAGGACGAGCGCGTGCGGGCGCTGATCCCCAAAATTTCCGAAGAAGTGTACCGGTTGGTATTTCAGTATCATGGTTCCATCACGGCGGAACATAACGATGGACTGATCCGCACGCCGTATCTCGCGGAAATGTACGGATCGGAAATCGTAGGACTTTTCGAAGAGGTTAAAAAAATATTTGATCCTCAGAATATTTTCAATCCTGGTAAAAAAGTGAACGGAGATTTGAAATATAGCGTGGAACACATTGCGCCGACGCAATGATATAACGGCGGTTTTTTTCGCGCGACAGAATCGATGCGGAACATTCTCATGTTCTTAAGAATATGAGAATCAGAAACAAGCAGGGAAGCTGGATTTTTGCTTAAAATTTTAGTAAGATTGCTTCGTAATGGCCACGTAGCCAAGTAGCAAGGCAAGGGTCTGCAAAACCCTTATACGCGGGTGCGATTCCCGCCGTGGCCTCCATGCCCGGGTGGTGGAATAGGCAGACACATAGCACTTAAGATGCTACGCTTGCAAGAGCATGCCGGTTCGACTCCGGCCCCGGGCACAAGAGACGGAACGTTATTCATGGTCAAAAATGTTGTTGTTAAAAAATCAAGGATAAGCGGGAAAGACATCTTTGCAAAGAGAGGTTTTTCCAGGGGAGAAGTTGTTTTAATTTGGAAACCAAAACTGATTAAAAAATCAGAACTCAAGGCCATTCCAAAGGAAGAACGGGCGTATATCGAGAGAGTACAGAAAAAATTCTATCTTATGCAATCGCCGGAAAGATATGTGAATCATTCATGCGATCCGAATACTGTCGTAAAAAATAAATCTGATATCGCCCTCAGAAATATAAAGAAGGGAGAAAAAATAACCTCCGACTATTCGGGCACGGGAATTCAATCTTTTAGATGTAGGTGTGGAAGCGGGATGTGTAAAAAAATTATCAATTAGGTTCCTTGATTTTTTCT
>CAZADL010000049.1:0-2877 GCA_964483915.1 uncultured Candidatus Saccharibacteria bacterium
GCGGAACCGAAGTCATGAGCCGATTTTCGGTAACCGTTTATTATGAGCTACTGCGGGGCCTCTCTCGCGGACGGCGCGAGAATCGGGACGCCAGAGAAAGAAGAAGCTTACCATTTTTCCTCCTGCTTTTTTATAGCGTTCGGATAGAAACTTTCCGCGGAGGCGTTGCCGATCTTCGGCCTCGTGACATAAAGCCTCCTATCTTTGTTTTCATAAAAAAACATCTTCTCTTCCACCTATTGTTTTTTGACCTCTAATCACCAGCGGCTCTACTGGCGATGGTGGCGAGCGATTTTCGAGCCAATATGGAAGTCGCCGAAGGACGATCTGCCGAAGACGATCCTATAAAGGGCTTGCCTTTGCCCCGACCCTCCCATTGCGCGGGTGAGAGTCGATTGTAGCTCTATCGATACGCTACAACTTACAATATCGCGTTGAATAGATATCCCGTGAAAATAATTCCCACGGCAACGATGCCCGCGAAAATAAATATCAGCTTCGGCTTCATCACTTTTTTCAGGATCATAAACTCCGGCAGAGAAAGCGCGGTAACGGACATCATAAAGGCTAGCGTAGTGCCCATCGCCATGCCTTTTTCGGTGAGAGCCGATACAAGCGGTATTACTCCGGCGGCGTTTGAGTAGAGTGGGATGCCGATCAAGACCGCGAGCGGCACGGCGTACCATGTTTTCCCTCCGGCGTAGTTAGCGATGAGAGAGGCGGGGACATATCCATGTATCCATGCACCGACACCGACGCCGATTATCACGTACAGCCAAATCCTTTTCAGAATATCCAAAGCGTAATCCCAAGCATACGCGATCCGCTCCTTGCCTGTCATATGGGGCAAATCAATGTTCCCATTAACGGCGTTTTGATAGACGAATGGCTCAACGAGGTTTTCGATTTTTAATTTGCCGATGATAGCTCCCGCAAGCATGGCTATCAGGAGGCCGCTCACGATATAGATCGCGGCGATCTTCCAGCCGAAAAGGCCGAGGAGCATCACGAGCGCAACTTCATTGATCATGGGCGAGGCAACGAGGAATGAGAATGTCGTCCCGAGTGGTACGCCCGCCTGGACGAATCCGAGAAAGAGCGGAATGGCCGAGCAAGAGCAGAATGGCGTTACGATGCCAAGAAGCGAAGCGAGCATATTCCCGACGTACTGGTTCTTATGTGCGAGTACGGCACGTATCTTCTCTGGCGGCAGATAGGAACGGACGATGGAAACGGCAAAAATGATCACCGCAAGGAGTAGAAATATCTTGGTCGTATCGAGGATGAAAAAATCCGTCGCGCTCGCAAGGAGCGTGTTCGGAGCAATATGAAATACGTCATAGGTCAGCCAATCGGCCAACACTTGAAGGGGATAAAAAATATCCATGATTTCTATTTACAATCGCCGTTGCAACTGCAACTATCTTTTGTCGATGTTTCTTTTCCGATCGTCGCATCCCCGGAAATTATCTGCTTTAATTTTTCCTTGTCGGGAACCGACCCGACCAATACCGCCTTGCCGTCTATCGCCAAGACGGGGCTAGACAGCAAGCCCATCGCAGCGATTTTCTGTATGTCGGTTATGTACTCCACGTCCGCCTTCAGACTCAATTCCTCGATTGCCTTTTGGGTCAGCTCAAACAGTTTTTTGCACTTTTGGCATCCCGACCCTAACACTTGAATTTGCATATCGTTAATTATTATTTAATTTCTTTTATCATCTGCACCATCTTCCGGCCTTTCTTGGTCAACCGATATTCCACGAACGTGCCCTCTCTGGAGCTTTCGATGAGACCGCCGTCCGCCAAATCCTTGAGATGATGGGAAAGGAGCGTCTGCGACAACCCCGTGTGCGTTTCCAGGTCGCAGACACAATGAGGAGCTTTATACAATAAAGAGAGCATGGCGATTCTGCTCGGCGTGGCAACGAGCTTCATCTGCCCCGCCACAGGGCCGAACTCTGCGAGGTTAACCTTATCGTGGGGCCGCACCTTGCATGCGCATCGTTTATATATGAACATATGTTCATATTATAGCGGCGGGCGGATGTCGTCAAGAGGCCTCTTTATCCCCAGTGGCAGGACAAGGTTGGAATTGTTATCCTATGGAATATCCCACGAAGAAAATTCTGTTTGTATGCGCCGAGAATGCGGGAAGGTCTCAAATGGCAGAAGCATTCTTCAATTTTTATGCTAAAGACACGGATTTCAGCGCGGAAAGTTCTGGAACGATACCCGCAGAGCGGGTCAATCCCGCCGTCGTAGAAGCGATGAAAGAAAAGGATATTAATATACATAACGCCAAGCCCAAGAAATTTGATTTGGAGGCTGTCGGGCAATACGAGCGGATTATCTCATTCGGTCGTTTGGTAAAAGCGGCCTTCCCACAGGCGGTTCAGGAGAAGATAGAGGAGTGGCTCACTGATGACCCAAGCGACAAGCCGATTAAAGAAGTGAGAAAAATAAGAGATGAGGTTGAGGCGAGAGTAAAGAATTTGATGGAGGGGCTAAAGAGTGGATTGGAGAGCGAACGGTAGAAAAATCTTAGCGACTCGATAATTTTTCGCTCCCGGCCGTGCGGCCTTGAGCGCGATTTTTTGTTTTAATTTTCACCCCCACCAACGAGCCACGACAAAAGACGGACGGGAGAGAAGGCCGAGGACGAAGGGGTCTGAAATTGGTATAATTTAGGCGTACAGCTTCTTTATGTCCACCAATTTGCGCAAAAGGTTAGTTCGCAGGGAAGTGGCCGACCCCCTCCAACTACAAGCCCGCGATATGGAGCTTCTCCGCGAGCTGGGAGAGTCCCGTTTCCTTAACACTGAGCAAATCCTCGCTTTGCACCCCGGAGGCAGGCGCAACTTCCTTCGCAGGCTCG
>CAZADL010000050.1:0-2835 GCA_964483915.1 uncultured Candidatus Saccharibacteria bacterium
CACGCGGTCGTGAATATCCGCTCCTCGTCCAAGCGGCGGAGAATCGAGAGCATTTCATCCTGTGTCGAAAGCACCCGTTCTTTGAATTGGTTGAATTCTCCTTTGGTTACCAGATCGCCGAACTTCTGATCGTGTTCCGCCAGTTTTGCGATGATCCTGTCTTCGTTCATGACAAGCCCATTATAGCATAGGCAAAGAGATGTCAATATGTCGAACTGGCGTTCTTAGATATCGAGTTTTCTGCTGCTCAATCGCTTTACCGCCTCAGGATCCCGGTGGTCGAAAAAGAGGCTTTGTTTCGTATCGAGGCTTTTGATTGATTCCATTTCTTCTGCGCTCAATTCAAAATCGAATATAGTAAAATTCTCCAACATCCTCTCCTTCCTCACGGATTTGGGAATCGCGATAACTCCTCGCTGCGTGAGCCAGTGGAGCACTACCTGGGCGACGCTCTTTTTGTGCTTTTCGGCGATCGCCGCCAACACCCCATTCGTGAAAAGATTATTCCTCCCCTCTGCAAACGGCCCCCATGACTCTATCTGCACGTTGTTCTTCTGCAAGAATTTTTGCGTTTCGATCTGTTGGCGAAAGGGATGCGTCTCGATTTGATTTACCGCAGGCACGGTTTTGTTGAACATGATCAGATCCGTAATCCGATCAGGATGAAAATTTGCGACGCCGATCGCCTTCGCCCTTCCCTCGCTGTTCAGTTCTTCCATAGCGCGCCACGAACCATGAACATCGCCATACGGCTGATGGATCAGGTAGAGATCGAGGTAATCCAGCTGCAGCCTATCCAGGGATTTTTGGAACGCCTTTTTGGTATTTTCATATCCCGTGTCTTGCACCCAGAGCTTAGTCGTAATAAACAGCTCTTTCCGCGCTGCGCCGCTCTTTCTAATGGCCCTGCCGACTGCTTCTTCATTCAGGTATGAAGCGGCTGTATCAAAAAGACGATAGCCGACTTCAATGGCCTCAAGAACACTCCTTTCGCATTCCGCCGGGTCGGATATCTGATACACGCCAAATCCCAAAATGGGCATTTCAACGCCGTTGTTCAATGTTATTTTCTGCATGGTATTTGATTTGAATTTGGTTAAATTATCGGCCGAATGGCGTTAATTGTATCTGCTCGGCGAGACCAATCGGACGATGAAAAAAAGCACAGACCGCGCCGACGAGTGTCATAGGGTATGTGTAGAACCTGCTCATGTTTATTTATCTTATCACCTTTGGCCGAGCGGCGTGACCTGACCGCCAGGGCGGGTGTGGCATAATACCGGTATTAAACGTGAGAGGCGTCCTGTATGGGTGCCTCTCGTTTTATTATCTATTTCGTGATGAAATTACGGCTTAAGCTTGATATCCATCTGTCCGGCAATCTGCATGATCCACTTTTCGAGCCTATCTACCCGGTGATTCAGCATGATCATTTCCTGGAAATAGGCATCCGCTTTACCTGCGTAGTCATCCACAGATTCCTGGAGTTCATTGAAGCTCTTATGCAGCTCG
Source organism: uncultured Candidatus Saccharibacteria bacterium (assembly GCA_964483915.1). GTDB lineage: Bacteria > Patescibacteriota > Minisyncoccia > UBA6257 > 2-01-FULL-56-20 > CAJAQL01. The sequence goes on from CAZADL010000050.1 coordinate 1,513, forward strand.
GAAAAACCCGAATCCATTTTCTTCTCGAGCCTTATGATTTCCTTGAGAACAATGCCGATATTTTCTTTTCCTTCTGACGCCCTTTTCATTGGGATCATTATAACACAGGGGAGGAGTCGGGCAAGCCCACAAGCTCGATTCCCTGTCCCCCAGCTCTTCGTCGCTTTCGCTCCTCAGAGCCTTCGGCCCGCTTATAATAAAGCGACGAAGACACTGACACTGAACGCAGTGAAGTGGAAGTGATAAAATTAGTCCGTGAGCCATTTCGTCTATATTCTCCGATGCGCCGACCAATCGCTATACGTTGGTTGTACGAATAACCTTGAACGAAGGATAAAGCAACACAACGATTCCAAGTGGGGCGCTCATTATACCAAGATCCGTCGGCCGGTCGTGCTTGTACACTCGGAAGAGTTCAGAACGCTCATTGAGGCACGACGGAGAGAAACCGAAATCAAAGGCTGGCGCAGAGAGAAGAAACTGGCCCTAATTAGTAAGTAGAATATAAATATGGATCCAATTACTGAGCAAAATAGAAAAGAGTACGACACTCGCGCGAACGACTGGGAGGCTGCTATGCCGGGCAACTTGGGGCACAAGTACCTTGAGAAACCAGCAATGGTTAGCCTGTTACCAACCAGTCTTTCCGGCCAGTCGGTCCTGTGCATCGGCGTCGGTGCTGGCGAAGAGCTAGAAGAATTGCTTGAACGCCATCCCACCAAGATCACCGGTATAGATATATCCGCAGGATTGCTTAAAATAGCTAAGAGTAAATTTCCTGACGTCGAACTTCTAAAAATGGATATGACGGAATTGGACCTGCCGGAAGCTAGCTTTGATTTGGTCTACTCCAGTTTGGCGTTTCACTACGCCAAAGATTGGGACATCTTACTGTCCGGCGTAGCGCAAGTGCTCAAAGAAGGTGGCACGCTTGTTTTTTCGACGCATAATCCTGCTTATTGGCGGATGAAATCAGCGACCGGCAATTCTTACAAGAATCCGCGTGGTGTCATAACAGATGAGTATACCGCTATCATAGCCGGAGACGTTCCGATCACCTACTACTGCCATCGCGACGCGCAAGAGATCCTGGATGCGGTGAAACATGCCGGATTCGAGGTCAAAGAAGCATTTACAGCAAAAGTCATCGAGGTCGATGTCCCACCCAATGAAAAAGAGGCCTACGAAAAACTCAAGGAGAAGAATTCTAACCCTCCTCTGTTTTTGATTGTTAAGGCGATAAAGATATAACCCATCCGGGATTCGAACCGGGGTGATAAAATAAAAAGCGAGGATTCATTGGTTCTCCTTCGACAAGCTCAG
>CAZADL010000051.1:0-2729 GCA_964483915.1 uncultured Candidatus Saccharibacteria bacterium
TTGGTGGCGTCTTTAAATTTTATTTCCGAGAATCCAGCTTCTTCCATGAGTGCCAGAAACTCTTGAATAGAAATTTCTTTTAATGATCCGAATCCCATGGCGAATTTTTTGATTATTGTTTTGTCGTCGGTTGAAAATTCCGAAAACGGCTTCGTGAGATATCCATCGGAGATAATAATTCGCCCGCCAGTTTTTAAAAGGCGGAACGCTTCGGTAAGAAACTGTTTTTTGTCTGAGGTATGGCATACGCTATCGAGCGCCCACACGACATCAAAACTGGACGCCGGCAAGCCGGTGTTACCATAGTCAGCCTCTATAAAACTCACCGTCTTTGTCAGCCCCCCGTTCTGCAAGCGAACGCGCCGTCGAGATTTGCAGCGGGCTGATATTGACTCCGATTACCGTCGCGCCCCGCTCGCGAGCGATCCATAGGGAACTGCCTCCGATACCGCATCCTGCGTCTAATACGCGATCTTGCGGACCAATACCTGCCATGTCGGCGAGAACTTTGTTTTTATTCAGTTGTGCGGCTACGAGACCGAGCCCTTTTCTATCATAATAACCATGGTGGAGCGAATGTGCTTTCCTGCCCCAGAAGATCTGGTAATATTTTGTCACCGCGTTATAGTGATCGACGATTATCTCGTTTTCTTTTGCATGGTCCATGGATTTGATGGTATGGTTCTGGTGCCCTCGGAGGGATTCGAACCCCCAACAACTGCTTCGAAGGCAATTGTGATATCCGTTTCACCACGAGGGCTTATAAACATCCCGTATCCTTATGGTATACTTATCCGAATGAATATTGCAATAACGGTGTTTGCATTTATTGTGCTCTTATTTTCCGCGGTCCTGCATGAGATCGCCCACGGATATGAAGCGGAACGGTTGGGGGACGACACGGCGCGGCGCGCCGGGCGGCTCACGCTCAATCCTTTGGTTCACCTCGATTTTTTCACGTCGATTCTCATGCCCATTCTCCTGCTCTGGGCGACGAATGGCGCGTTCTTTTTCGCCGCAGCGAAGCCGGTGCCGTACAATCCGATGAATCTCAAAAACCCCCGGAGCGGATCGGCAAAAATCGCGCTTGCGGGGCCACTTACGAATTTTTTGCTCGCGTTGGTTTTTAGTATCGCGATACGGATCATCATTTTCTTTCCTGTCTCCGGCACGCTTATCATGTTCCTCTCGATAATTGTTTATGTGAATATCATTCTCGGTATTTTCAATCTGGTTCCTGTCCCGCCGCTCGACGGCTCGCGCGTTCTTTTTGCACTATTGCCCCCGAACCAAAGGACCTACAAAGCCATGTATTTTCTTGAACGATGGGGGCTCGTCCTCGTTTTGTTTTTCGTATTTTTCGGCTTCCAGCTCGTGATCCCGATTGTCCAGTTCATAGTCGCCATTTTCACCGGCCAGCCGTTGCCGTTTTGAAATAATTTTTGAGAGTCGATTTTGTTGTGAGGTCAACCCTCACGAAGATGCCATGCCACCACAATCATTCAGACGAAAGATAAAGGATGCTGCACGGGCAGTCCTCCCCAAAAGAAATGCTCCCCATATCGCCGGGGGCGTTTCTGTTTTCATCATGGTCGCCCTCGTGCTCCAGCTTATTTTGTTTCTCTTGCATTTCATGATCTATGAGGTCATCGGAGCGGCGTTCGGCGTCCACGGTTTTATCCCCGCGCTGATTCTCGGCATATTATCCCTTACGTTCATTTCGGCGTCGCTTCTTGCAGCGGCGGGAAATAATATGGCCATTCGGATCTATTATCGGATCTCGGCAATATGGTTTTCCCTGGTTCCGCCGCTGTGCGGCGCTTGCGCAGCATTCGTGGCCATGATGGATCTGTTTCCGGTCTTCGGATGGACCATCATGCCATTTATGGCCGGCGTAATTTCTTTCGGCGCCGCCATCGCCGTATCGCTTTATGGCATCTGGAACGGGGCCCGACTTCAAGTGCGGCGGGTTACGGTTTCTTTGCCGAATCTTCCTAGGGCATGGCGAGGGAAACGGTTGGTTTTCTTTTCAGACGTTCATCTCGGCGACGTTTACGGGAAGAATTTTACGAAAAGAATTGTGCAAAGGGTGCGGTTACTTGATCCGACAATGGTTGTGATCGGCGGAGATCTTTTTGACGGCATGAAATGTGATGCCCGGTCGCTCGTTATGCCGTTCAAGGATTTACATCCCGCACGCGGTATTTATTTTGTGAGCGGCAACCATGAATATATTCGCGACAGCGAGCTTTTCTTCAGTGCCATCCGCAGCGTGGGCATTGTCATCTTGCACAACGAGAAGGTTAACCTTGATGGCATGGATCTTATCGGCGTTGACTGGAGCGATACGGACAAACCGGATGATTTTGCCGCGGTGCTTGAGCGACTGCACCTTCAGAAAGGACAGCCGAATATCCTCCTGCGGCATGCGCCGGACAATCTTCACGTTGCGGAACGGGCCGGCATCTCTCTCCAGTTGTCGGGCCACACGCACCATGGACAGTTCTGGCCGCTTTCGCTTGCCACCCGTTACTTTTATCAAGGGTTCGACTACGGACTGCACTATTTTGGACGGATGGCTTTATATACCTCAAGCGGCATCGGGACATGGATGTCGCCGTTCCGCTTCGGCACCAAGGCGGAGATCGTGGCCATCGAATTCAAATAACAGAAAATAAGCGCAGGATTTCTTTTTCGGAAGATTTTTATCTTACCAGTGAAGCAGAGCA
>CAZADL010000052.1:0-2652 GCA_964483915.1 uncultured Candidatus Saccharibacteria bacterium
ACACGATCCCCTGTCACGGGATAGACCACGGGTTCAAATCCCGTCCGGCCCGCAAGACGTTGTCGTTACCGGTTCAAGTCCGGCCGACCGCGCAAAGATTGTAAAGTAAATAGTTGCCCCTATAGCTCAGTCTGGTAGAGCGGCTCCCTTTAGGCTAAAATATGAAGCATATTTTAGCACTGTCGGTTCGCTCATTAACAATAAAAATGGATATCGCGTTGTGCGCGGCGTGCCCCTATAGCTCAGTCTGGTAGAGCAGCTCCCTTTTAAGGAGAGGGTCCCAGGTTCAAATCCTGGTGGGGGCACGCCGCGTGAAACGTATCCATTTTTATTGTTACTTCGCCGCCGACAGTAAGGAGAGGGTCCCGGGCCTGTCCTGAGCGTTTCGCGAAGGATTCAAATCCTGGTGGGGGCACGCCGCGTGAAACGTATCCATTTTTAAATTTGGCAGCGAGTTGGCGAGGATAATTTTATTATCATCGCAACGAGTGAACCAAATTTATGTTTTACGCATATTGTTACTTCGCTGCCGACAGTAAGGAGAGTGCCCCATGAGCCTGTCATGGCGGGGTCGTATGATATACTTTTAGGGTATATAAAAATTAAAGCAGTTACGCTCAAGCCGCGATTCGTCCATTATACCGAATGCTTGGGTGGCGGGTTTTAATTTCTAAATGACAAACTTAAATCTTGCTGTTTTTAACTTCATCCACCGCTTCAGCGGACATTCTGTTTTCGCCGATATTGCGGGGATTTTCTTCGCGGAATATTTGCCATACCTCCTTGTTCTTGGATTTCTCGTTCTCGTTCTCCGTGAGTCGGGCGCGCGTCGCAGGTTCTACCTGTTCGCCGAAGGATCGCTCGCCGTCATCCTCGCCCGAGGGATCCTTACGGAAGGCATTAGATTTTTTTACCCCGCGGCGCGCCCCTTTGTCCTGCTTGGTTTTTCTCCGATGATCAGTGAGAGCGGATCGTCCTTCCCGTCGGGTCACATGACGTGGTTTTTCGCGCTCGCGGCCATTGTCTGGTTCACGAATCGAAAATGGGGAACATGGTATCTCGCGCTCTCCGTCCTGATGGGCATCGCGCGGATCTATGTCGGTGTCCATTGGCCATCCGATATTCTGGGGGGCATCGTGGTGGGCCTCGCTTCAGGATGGTTTATCCACCGGGCATTCAGAAATGTCCGGTCGGCGATCTCGCCTCCAGCGGAGACCGGCGTCGCCGCAACGCCATCATTATCTTGACGGAGAAAGAATTTCTTGCCTTTTCCCCGGATCGGCATCGGTGATTTCCGGCCCAAGAGGACATATCGCTTTTTGAACGATCGTCGATAAAGCGATAAAGCATCGTTTTATGGAACGATCGTCGATAAAGCGATGCCGGACGAGTGTTTTTCTATCGCCCTCGTGCATGGTATACTAAATGACATATGTACGATTTGATTATTGTTGGCGGCGGGCCAGCCGGTGTCGCAGCCGGCATCTATGCCGCGCGGAAGAAAATGAATACGCTGCTTTTAACCGACGGCTTTGGCGGCCAGTCGGTGATTTCGGCCGATATCCAAAACTGGATCGGCACGCCGTCCATTTCTGGATTCGACCTCGCTAAAAATCTTGAGGCACATCTCCGGGCGCAAAAGGAGATCGATATTGTGGATAACGATCGCGTGGTGGCCGTAGAGAAAAAGGGAGACGGTTCTTTTTCACTCGCAACAAAGAACGGCGAAACGTATGAGGCTAGATATCTCCTTCTCGTTTCGGGCAGTAGCCGGAAAAAACTTGGTATTCCCGGAGAATCTACGTTCGACGGAAAAGGCGTCGTGTACTGCACAATCTGCGATGCGCCGCTTTTTGGCGGCAAGACGGTAGCGGTCGTGGGCGGCGGGAACTCTGCGCTCGAATCCGTCGTTGACCTCATTCCGTATGCGTTAAAAATATATCTCCTGGTGCGTTCGGAGGTTTTAAAAGGAGATCCGGTGACGCAGGAAAAGATAAAAGGAAGCTCAAGGGTGGAAATTATTTGGAACGCAGCGGCACAAGAGATATTCGGAAAAGATTTGGTTACGGGACTCAAATATCAGGATACCAAGAGCGGTGTTGCGAAGGAGCTTGCGGTGGAGGGCGTCTTTGTGGAGATCGGGCTTATACCGAATTCGGATTTTGTAAAGGAGTTGGTGGAACGCGACGCCTACGGCGCCGTGAAAATTGACGCGAGAACGCAAGCGACGTCCTGCCCCGGCATCTGGGCAGCGGGAGACGTAACCGATGCGCTCTATAAACAGAACAACATCTCCGCTGGCGACGCCGTGAAGGCGGTGCTTAATATTTATGACCAATTTAAAAGGAAATAAACGAACACGCCGTTTATTTCACCTTAGAACCTGTCTCAAAACTACGCCAGCCCGCGTGAGCGGGACGGAGGCCTTCGGCTCCGAGAACTCAGGCTCGAAGAGGCGGAGAATCTCCCGAGACGCATCGTTGTAGGCGTATGCCTGGGCGCGAATCCGGGGAGATTCATTTCCGAGAAAGGTAGTCACGGCAAGTATCGGAAGGCTGGCGACAGTGTCGCGATTGTTATTGTGCCAATGAATAAAAAAGAAATTCCGATTTATAGTAAAATATATTTATTTTTATCTGTCAAGTTGACGCA
>CAZADL010000053.1:0-2634 GCA_964483915.1 uncultured Candidatus Saccharibacteria bacterium
AAATTGATGTAGTTCATTTTGGTCTAATTTTAAGCTTTCGAATCTTTGAACACAACCCCGTTGAGCAAGGTGGGCACTTATCCCCTAAATTTTGGCCCTTTCCTCCGGCTTCTTTGCATGGAACAATTCCTTGGACATCTGAGTTACTACTCTTTGGAAATTTCTTCAATAATCCTATTTAAATTCTTTCTATCAACCAGTTCAAACCTATACTTCTTTCCAGCTAGTTCTGCCCACTTCCTACCGACCTCCTCTTTATATTTCGTATCCTCCGATCCCTCAAGGTGTTCTCCTTTATACTCCAAGACAAAATATGTTCCTTTCTTTGTCTTCGCAATAAAATCAGGATAGAATTTATTCTTCGCCCACCCTTGCATGTAGAATCCTCCGATGTCCGGGTTCCTGAACCACCACAGTATATTCTTTAATCCATCCAACTGGTAAGCGAGGTTTGATTCTTCCCTGTTCATACTCCCTGCCCGCTCGAAAAGATGCTTGCTAAAAGTTGCGGGATACGGATTCAGTAATTCGGTCGTTTTCCCGAAATCAAAGTTCTCGCCACTCGATTCTATAAATCCTTTCTTAACAAGGTTTTTAAATTGATCACGAGCGGCATTGTCAATAATTTCATCTATCTTCTTGTCTATCGCCTCCTTCAGGGGGTAGCGGTGCACGCTTAATTCATCGAGCTTGTGAGATTTTAACAACGAATTCACAGCAGTCTCCAAGTAATCACCCATTTCCCCAATAGAAATGAAGCTGCGCTGGATTTTCGCCTTGAGCCATGACAGAAAATCTTCCTTCGTGAAATCTTCATAGTGGTATATCAAATTCAATCTCCCGGCCAAATCCCTCGTCAATTCACCCGTACTGCCGATATCGATCTTTTCGATTTTATTATCTTCAATCGGATGAAAATCTATCTTGCAGTCTTTTCCACTCAAAAGGCTATTCTCGGGTAACAAATCACTAACATAATCCAACTTCCTGAGCTTGCCTCCGTCTTTTATGCATATATAGGGCACTCTGATATTTGCATCGCTTACTTTGCGCTTGAACTCTTCAGAGCCGACGGAAACGCCCCCTTCAACTCTAATCATGCCCTCATAACCGTTGCTCTCCAATCCCCTGATCACTACTTCGGACGCTTCATTGAAATTCCTCGTCGCCGCGAAGACATAGGCGGAATTAAGCGCATTATCGCTTTTTTCTTCAGCTTTCGGCAGGCGCATGATGCGGCCCATTGTCTGCTCAACGGACAGATGCGCCCCCATATTGGAAACGGACACGAGCACGTACGCAAACGGGCAATCCCATCCCTCACGCAAAGCATTCACGGTGATAATGAACCGGATCGGACAATTTCTCTTTGATAAGATTTCCCACTTGGGAAGATTATCCTGCTTGCTCGTTTTGACAGCGATTTGGTCTTCTGGGATTTTCACTTCGTCGATCAAAAACTTTTTTACCTTTTCCACATAGACCTTCGTGGAACTTTCTTTTTCCTGCTCCGCCTGCAAAAGCATGATCGGCCTTATATATTCATTTTTTAACTTCTTCGTTCTCCTTTCCAGATCTCTCAATTTATCGATACCATCGTAAATTGCCTCCTGCCAGGGAGTTTTATTCGCGAGATAGACCGGCATTTTTATCATATGTTCGTCTTTCAATTCTTTAGCCGGAACATTGACCAGTACATTACTATCTCCCTTCGGCGTAGCAGTGAACTCCAGAACAAAAGACGGATTCAGATTTTCAAGCATCTTAAAGGAAAGTCCGGTTTGAATATTATGCCCCTCATCCACGATAACGAGCGGATTATAGAGCTTTATTATATTGGCCAGCGAATAGATAATCTCGCCTTCGCTATCCTTATCCAGAAAATCGAGGTCGGTAGTTTTCAATCTTTCAAAATGACTCATGAGCGCGCCGTTGTCCTGAAATACCTTAAGCCACTCCTTGTCCGTTCTCCTGAAAGCGCTGAGGGTGACGACAACAATGCAGAGATTATCCGCCAGGTCATCCTTCTTGATCGATTTTGCTTCGGACAAATTGAAAACCTTCACGGCATTATTGAATTTCTGGTCCAGCGCCGCGCGGTATGGATGATTCCTATTACGCAAGCTGTCCAGCGTCTGGCTCCTGATCGCGTCAGACGGCACAAACCATATCACAAGCCCCTTATCATTTCGTCCTCCCAAGTATCCCTTTACGACAACATCAATAGAGTGCGCCGCAATGAGGGTTTTCCCGCCGCCCGTCGGCACTTTCACGCAAACGAAAGGCGCATTTTTGAGCTCCGGCACCCAGTTGTACTGTTTGTCGGTTCTGGCCATGAAAGCTATGCCAGCCGCTTTTTCAGTGGCATATTTCCTCGTCTCGGCTACATAATCCCTCAACTCATCTATGGCTTTTTGCTGGTATTTTTTGAGCTGCATATTTATGGACAATTTTTTAAGCGGTATGGTATACTGATTACGGTGCTTGGAGGGTTTCGGCCCTGTCACGGCTATCCAAGCTGTAGCCAGGCACTACTAAAGAATGTCGCCCTTGCGGCATTTTTTAGTTTTAATCCCTTTCCGGATCTCCACTATGTAAGATGCGCTTGCCATTTGTTTTATCAATGCCCCAAAA
>CAZADL010000054.1:0-2261 GCA_964483915.1 uncultured Candidatus Saccharibacteria bacterium
AAAAAATCAACCGCGCTTCCCAAGAGCGCATGGGGCGCGATGCGGAAAACGCCGTACGTCAGCCAATCGGCTAAAAGCTGCAGGGGGTAAAAAATATCCATAGTGTTAAAAAATAATGAATGATAATGCGGCCGCTCCCAGGATCGCCCAAGCGGAATTCTTCTTCAGCACCATAAGCCAGAAAACAGCCAGCGCGAAGATGAGCCACGCCTGCCAGCTCGTGAGCGACTTGAAGGCGAACTGCAGAGTAACCGCCACCAAGAGCCCGATGAAGCCGGAGAGAAATCCTTTCACGACCACCTTGACGATTTTCAGATTCTGCACCCGGCCGTGGATGTCAGCCAAAGCGATCATCGCCGTGAGCGACGGCGCAAAGATAGCCAGCGTCGCAAAGACAGCGCCCAAGATTGCCGCCACGCGGTAGCCGATGAAGGTGGCGGTGATAAAGACCGGACCCGGCGTGATCTGCCCCAGTGCGATGCCGTCCACGAACTGCTTGATGGTAAGCCAGCCGTGGGCGTTGACCACCTGATACTGGATCAGCGGAATGGTGGTGAAACCGCCGCCGAAAGCGAATGCGCCGATGTTAAAGAAAGTGGTAACAAGATTTCTCATAGACGGGAGCAGGAGTCCGGCACCAAAAATAATTGCAATCAGGAAAACCGGAATGAAATCTTTCGGAACTAAAGCATCGCGCTTGAGGACGCTTGGCTCGGAAAGTAAGGTCTCTCCTCCCTTCGCTTTTTCATCCTCAAATTCTCTGGTGAAATAAAACAAGAGGAACCCCAGCAAGCCAGAAATAAGAATGAGCCAGATGACATTCAGCTCCAAGAAAAAGATGCCGACGAAAGCGACAACGCCGATCGCGATGCCTTTTGCGTCTCCGCGGCCCATTTTCTTGAAAACCGACTTCCCCAGGATGAAGGTGGCGTTGACGAGGAGCGCCACGACGAGCGCCCCCAGGCCGGCAAACAGGGCCTTTACGAAAGACAAGTTTCCATAGGTAAAGTACGCCCAAGAGAGGATGAGCATTAGAATGGTCGCCGGGAGGATATAGAAAAACGGAGCCAAGATCGCACCCCACAACTTTCTCAACTTAAAACCGATGTATCCCATAACCGAGACGCCAGTCGCGCCGGGGAGAATCTGCGCCAAGGAAAGCGCGTTCATAAATTCTTTTTCCGAGATCCACGCTTTCTGATTCACGAACATCTTTTTCATCAGCGCCAAAATCGCAGGACCGCCGTAGCCGATTGTGCCGATCCAAAGGGTTGTTTTAAGCAATTCAAAGAGAGAGGGTTTTTTCATAATCAATTGCAATGCGCGCACTCGAGCCCGATCGCTTTGATCTCCCGTTCCGAGACTATTTGCAACGTGGGGTGGCGGATACCGTATTTTTCCTTAAGCCGTCCGATGATCGCGGATAGCACTTTAGTTTTATCCGCTTCCCGCATGTCGTCGATAATAAGGTGCGCGCTCAAAAACCGATCGTTCGATCCGGTCTGCCAGATATGCAAGTCACTGACTTTTTTGATCCCCGAAAAGTCCGTGAGGGATTTCTTGATCCCTTCAAAATCCAAACCATCCGGCACCGAATCCAGGAGCATATTCACCGACTCGGAGAGTATCTCGTAAACTTCCTTCAAGAGAAAAACCGAGATCGCGATGGAAGCTAAGGGATCGATCCAGTTCCAATGAGTGTAATAAATAAGAATCGCGCCGACGACAACGGCCAGAGAAAAGAGGGCGTCTTGCAGCGAATGAAGCCAGGCGCTTTTGAGATTGAGATTTTTGCGCGAATCGTTTTCCAGGATGAAGGTAGCGGCTCCGTTGCCGACAAGCGAAACGACTGCCACGGCGAGCATCGTGAATCCGGCCACCTGCTCGGGACGCAACAACCGCATCACTGACTCAATCAGTACCCAGCCAGAGACGCCCAAAAGAACTCCGGCGTTCACGAATGCGATAATAACTTCAGCTCGTTTGTAGCCGTATGTCTTTTGATTGGTTTTCGGCCGGACCGCCACTTTCTCACCCCAGAAGCTTAAACTCATCGAGCCGATGTCGGTTGCGTTATGCAGAGCTTCGGAAACAAGCGCCATGCTTCTTGCGAGAAGGCCAAAAACGACCTCGATCGCGGCAATGCATGCGTTGATAGCTATCGCGCTTATGAGATTTTTCGGCGCGCTACGGCGTTCTTGTTCACTCATGGGCTTTTATAAACGGTCTTGAATTATTTTCTTCACCTTGTCGATGTCGGG
>CAZADL010000055.1:0-1983 GCA_964483915.1 uncultured Candidatus Saccharibacteria bacterium
ACCAGGTGAAGGCGTCCAGCTTGACGTGAAATACGTCTACGAGGGTGGCGTCCGCCGGTACCAGTTCTCGGTCATTGATCCGTACACCGAGCTGCATTACTTCCACGTCTTCGGAACCCGCGAGAGCCGGAATGCGGCTGCGACGATCGAAGAAGCCGAACGGTATTTCGGGTTTCCCATCCTCTCCGTCCAGACGGATAACGGGAGCGAGTTCCGCGGGGACTTCCATGCCTGGTGCGAGACGCGGCACCTGCCTCATTTCTTCATCCCGAAGAAATCGCCGTGGTGGGACGGCAAGGTGGAGCGGGTACATCGCACGATCGACGACGAGTACTATCAAAACCCATGGCGTGTCTGGCGCTCGCGGGAGGAATGGCTCGAATATTACAACACCGAGCGCATCCACCTCTCGCTCGGCGGCATCACGCCCAGGGAAAAGGCCGCTCAATATTTATCCACCGTCACCCCTTGATGTTCACTGTACAGTCAAAGAGTTTTGGTTCGCCTCGCCTCGCTCGGCGACTAATTTGTATTCAATTTTGGGGGCAAAAACGAATTGGCGGTTTCGCATTTTGGGGGAAGAAAATTTTTTAATCCTTAATCCAATAAACTTATGAAATACATACTTTACGCTCGCAAGAGCACCGAGGAGGACGATAGGCGGGTTTTAAGTATTGAAGCGCAACTCGTAGGGTTGCAAGAGTATGCCGCCAAAGAAAAACTTGAAATTGTTGCCTCGCTTTGCGAGGCCAAAACCGCAAAAGAACCCGGGCGAATTAAATTCGCAGAAATGTTGTCATTGATTGAGAGAGGAAAAGCAGATGGCATTATTTCTTGGCACCCCGACCGTCTCGCACGCAATTCAGTAGACGGCGGAAAGATTATCCATTTCGTAGATCGCGGCTTGATTAAGTCCCTCAAATTTCCAACTTTCTGGTTTGAGCCAACACCACAAGGGCTATTCATGCTCAATATCGCTTTCGGTCAATCAAAATATTTTGTAGATAATTTGCGAGAGAATGTGAAGCGAGGACTACGCCAAAAAATACGCAATGGCACTTGGCCTGGTTGGGCTCCGGTGGGCTATCTAAATAACGCTAAAACTCGCGGGATTGATGCTGATAGCGAAAAAGCGCCAAAAGTAAGGAAGCTCTTTGCCATGTATGCCACCGGAGCATATACGCTTCACTCTCTCGCAAGTTGGTGCAAGGAACACGACTTGCGGGGTAATCTCGGCAAAGAGATAGCATTGAGTAATGTGCAAAGCATTCTACAAAATATTTTCTATATCGGGCTGATGAAATGGAAGGGGGAAATTTTTGAAGGCAAACACGAGCCGTTAATTTCAAAGAAACTTTTTGATAAATGCCAAGAAGTGATGGCGAAGCGCGGCAAAGTTCACGAATTACACAAAAACAATTTTGCTTTTCTTGGCCTCTTGAAATGCGGTTCGTGTGGTTGCTCTATTACCGCCGAAAAGCAGAAAGGTCATCGCTATTACCGATGTACTCGCAAAAAAGGGCCGTGCCAAGAAAAGCATTATATTCGCGAAGAAGGACTAACCGAACAAATTAAAAGTTTTCTTCAAAAAGTTTCTTTGTCGAGCCAAGACACCGAAAAAGTTTTAGCGGCGTTGGATAGTGAACAGGATAAAGCGAGAGAGAACGCACAAGCAGAGGTTAGCGTTTTGAAAGAGCAGTTAGCGCAGGTTGAGACAAAACTTCAAAAGCTGTTAGACATCTACTTGGCAGACGCTTTATCCACAGAAGAATACGCCGCTAAAAAACAGAGTTTGCTTTCCCAAAAAGTTGCGCTTGCAGAGAAAATTACCGACTTTGGGCAAAAAGGATTGTCTTGGCTCGAACCGGCTCGTGAGTTCGTAAAATCCTTAAATCAAGCCGCTAATCTGCTTTTCTCTCCCAATCCTACCCAAATGACAACATTTCTGAAAAACATCGGCTCGAACCATATTTTGCGAAATCG
>CAZADL010000056.1:0-1702 GCA_964483915.1 uncultured Candidatus Saccharibacteria bacterium
AATAACGTCATGCAATGGCTCATCACGGCGGGGTCTCCCATTGCGGCGCTCATGGTCGTCGTGGGCGGCATTCAAATTCTCACTTCCGGCGGAGAGCCCGAAAAGTTCAAAAAAGGTAAACAGACAATTCTTTACACGGCCATCGGCTATGGTATAATCCTCGTAGGAAGTGGTATAATAAGCATTGTAGAAAAAATACTGACCGGCTAGCTTCGTGGTCGGGCAGCGATAAAAAGGTCGTAATAAAACAAAATCATGAAAAAGTTAAACTTGGGGAAGATTGTAACGTACGGGCTTACCGCATTGCCGCTTTTGACGCTCGCTCAGTACACGCCGCCAGCAGGAGGAGAAACTCCGCCGCAGATCGTTTCCAGCTACAGCGACATTATTACCATCATCAACACGGCGGCTAACTGGATCCTGGGGATTTTGCTCGCTGCAGCCGTCGTTCTCATCTTGATCGCGGCCTTCAATTACGTGACTGCCGCCGGTAACGATGAAAAAGTGAAGAAAGCGAAGTCGATGATCACCTTTGCCATCATTGCAGTGGCGCTCGGACTTTTGGCGAAAGGTATCGTTGCCCTTATCATCACCTTCTCGGGGGCGAACGTTCAAATACCGCAAGGATAGGGGGGTACGCCGATACTATGAAATCGGTTCATACAATAATCTTAACAACGCTAACCTCGATGCCGCTCGTTTGGGCGGCATCGGTTTTTGCGGCGGACGTCGCGTCGGGGCCGCCGCAAACCAGCATCTCCCAAAACGGATGGAGTGCCGTCATCGACCTCATTAACCTTGCGAGGAATTGGCTCTTCGGCATCCTCCTCGCCGTCGTCGTGGTCTTTATCCTCCTTGCCGCTTTTAATTTTCTAACCTCCGGTGGCAGCGACGAAAAAGTGAAGAAAGCGAAGGGTATGCTCCGAAATGCCGTCATCGCCCTCGTTGTCGGACTCCTCTGCGGCAGCATCATCCTCGTCGTAACCGCGTTCTTCGACGCGTCGAGTGGAAACCAAAATACGTCATCCAATCTCTGTCGTACCGACGCCGATTGTGCTAAAATTATTCCTGACTGCGTAACGCAAACCTGCAAATGCAACACGGACGGGTCGTGCACGATTTACTAACATGTTTTTGAATATCGCTTATGCCTCAAGTTCCATAACCTCTCCCTCGGGCGTCATCGACGCCATTACGCGGGCGAGCGGAATTCTCTATTCCGCTCTTTTGGTCCTCGCGGTGCTTTTCATTCTCGTCGGCGCGTTTCAAATATTGACTGCCGGCGACAATGCCGAAAAATTCAAGAAGGGGAAGCAGCAGATCATTTACGCTGCCGTTGCCGTCGCAATCGGCATTCTCGCAACTGGCATCGTGAAGCTCGTTCAACAACTTCTCGGACAGTAAAAGGCGAGGATAAAAAACATGAAAGCGCATCCAGGAAAGATCCTTGGATGCGCTTTTTGAACTCTCAGTACCCTGAGAGGGTGACTTCCACTGAATTTCCGCGATAGGATCGCATGAAAAACGTGGAAGACGACGGTCTTGTAACATTCGAAATTGGAGCCGTCACTCCAGACCAACTGCCATCGCCGTTTACGACGTAGATTGAGTCGGACGGCATGTAGTTGACTCCAATATTCCCGTTTTTCTGAATTTCCGTGAATCCCTTTCCGACCGTGATTCTCTTCACTTCTCCGCGGGA
>CAZADL010000057.1:0-1531 GCA_964483915.1 uncultured Candidatus Saccharibacteria bacterium
CCCTTATTTCCGGCTTGAAGCGCCGGCTGCCGCACATGACAACTGATTTCATGATCTTGCTTACATTTTACCACGATGTTTACTTTTTTACCGTGAATATCATCCACCTCCAATTTTCCTTGAGAGGATCATCAATTTCATAATAATCAACAATGTTCAATCCAACCTCTTCTAGAGCAGCGTGTAATTCTTCTTTCGTCCAGAATTTTCTGAAGCGTTTCAAATGACCCCTATAGTCTGATTTTTCTACCCACCCCTCACTGCTCCGTTGAGACTTTGAAGTAGTGACGTGAGCTACCCCGCCTTTTTTAAGCAAGCTGTATATTTTTTGCAAAACCTTCTCAGATTCTTTCTTTGGAAACAAGTGGATAAAAGATTGGGCAAAGACGGCATCGAACTGTTCATTGAAGTCGATAGTCATAAAGTTGCCCTCGATGACTCTCAATCCGGGATTTCTTTTCCTGGCGAATTTTACCATCTCGCGGGAAAAATCAACGCCGACGGGCATAAACCCTTCCTCCCTGAAAATTTTGAGATCGAGGCCTACTGCACATCCGATATCCAAAACTTTTTTGCCAGTTTTAATGAACGGAATAAAATGTTCAATGATCTTCGCGTTAAATCCTCTCCTTAGATTTACGTTTCCCTCATATTGTTCCGCGAGCGCATCATAGGTCAATCTGTTTACTTCGGAAATATCGCCGGAACCGGTTTCGTTCTCTTTTCCAATAAACGCTCTCATCTTCTGGAACAAGTTGAGCATGTCTGATCCTAAAATAAGGGGAATGAATTTCTTTCTATCTTCGTCATTCAAATGTGAAAGTTGATTGATCGGCCACGCTTCGAATCCTAAAGCTTTACCTTTCTCCACTTGAAGATTGCCCATCTTACCCCGGTACACATATGCATACTGCGTGCGAATGGTATTGTTAATCGTTCTAGTTAAATTGTCTTCAGAGCGTTTTTTGAATTTCGCGATGAAATGAAGATCTTTTATATTGCCCCTGATACCAGTTTCTTCTTCCATTTCCTTGAGGGCCGTCTTTTCATAATTATCTTCCATCTCAACGTGGCCACCAACCGTGGCATCCAATAGATCGGGATACGTGTCTTTATCCTTTGCCCTGTGCTGGAAAATTATTTCCCCTTTCGGCGTGATAAACCAAACGTGGATTTCCCGATGAAGCAATCCCTTTTCGTGGATTTCTTTACGAGTCGCTTGACCGATAATGTTGTCGTTCTCGTCGACTATATTCAATACTTGACCATCTTTTGGGAGCATTTTTTGATATTAAGATTTGAATTTATTATACTCCGGTGCTTTTTAAGACATCTTTGAATCCGGGGAGGAGCTTCAATTTTCTCGCTTCGGCGGGTTTCACCCATTTATATTTCTCGGCTTCCCAGTCGAGGCGTATCTTGTCGGTCGCGACGTCGACAAGAACCGGATGAACAATCCAGATTTTTCTGTATTTCGGCTCATCTTGATCGAAAATGGCGCCCAGTTTCATTCTCTTTATTTTATTTTTCG